>JAJBTL010000122.1 GCA_020860865.1 Planctomycetota bacterium
CGGACGGCGTCTGGTCGATGGCCTGGACGACCTTGTTCCAGTCGCCCGGGCAGGCGCGCACCGTCTGGGCCGGACCGGCCATCCGCAGGCCCGGGGTCCGGGGGTGGATGTTGGCGAGGCACGGTTTATGGTGCATGGCGTCGGACAGGTTCGACGAGGAGGTGCGGAGGAGGATTTCCTTGATGTTGCCGCTGGTCGACCGGTGGCCGATGGCGGAGGCTTCCGGGACGCCCGTCGTCATGGCGTGCTTGAGGGATTGGGCCGCGTGCCGCGCATCGGACGCCTTGTGGAGGGCGCCGCCGACGATGATGATGGACGCCCCGGCCTTAATCATGTCCGGTGCCGTCTCCGACGTGACGCCGCCGGCGACCGCCAGCGGCAGGTCGGTGGCGCTCCGCGCCGCCTTCAGGCGGGCGAGCGGGTCCTGCCCGCGCATCTGGTCGTCAATCGGCATGTGGACGCCGATGAAGTCGACGCCGAGGCGGGAGATTTCCATCACCCGCTTGGAGAAAACCTCGTCAGGGATATTGATGGTGTCGCAGTAGGTCTTGAGGCCGTACTTGTAGCCGACCTCGACGCATTGGGAAATGGTGGCGTCGGAGGCGGCGGCGAGGACGACGGCTATGGTGGCGCCGGCGTTGGCGGCGGCTTCGAATTCGATGCGGCCGGCGTCCATCGTCTTCAGGTCGGCGATGATGACGTGGTGCGGGAAGGCGGACCGGAGCTTCCGGACCGCTTCGAAACCTTCGGATTTTATGAGCGGCGTGCCGGCCTCAATCCAGTCCGCCCCGCCGGCGACGGCCTCGTGGGCGAGGCGGAGGGCACGTTCACTATCGATGAAGTCGAGGGCGACCTGGAGAACCGGGAACGGTCCGTCGACGCCGGGTATGACGCGTGACATACGATTTCCTTTGCAACCATTCCATTTCGGAGACGGCGAAAAAAACAACCCGGGTCGACGGCGAACACGGGTTTATCAGTACCGCCGGGACGGTGTCGTCCCTGATACAGTATATCCGGTGCGCCGCCCAACCGGTCCGGAATACCATAACCGGTCACGGCGAACCGCCGAACAAACCGTCGGCCGGCGTGCATGACGACGGGGTAGACAAACCTCTTCCGCCGGCGGCACGCCCGACGAATCGGCGGCGACCGTTATTCGCCGCCGTCCACCGCGTTCGAAAACACTTGACTGGCACCGCTTTCGCCATTTCAATGGCGGAGGTCGGACGAAACCGGCCGAACGGCGATCCATCCTCTACGATAATACTTGATGACCGGGGAGTAATTCAAGGAATTGTTCTCAATAGACTCCAACTTCACTCCGATTTTTTCCAATCCGGACTTTTACGTCTTCAATAAGCCGCCCGGCATGGAAACAGTCTCCCAGGACGGCGGCTCCGAACTGGTGGCGGCGGCGAGGCAATCCCTGGCCGAACCGGGCCTCGAGGCGGTGCACCGGCTGGACCGGGATACGTCAGGCGCCCAGCTCGTCAGCCGGACCGCGAATGGCCAGGACGGCCTGACCGCCCTCTTCCGCCGGCGCGAGGTGGACAAGACCTACCTCGCCCTCTGCCTCGGCGCGCCCCGAAACCGCAGCGGCACCATCAACCGGAACCTGTCCGAGTGGTCCGGCGGCCGCCGCCCGGTCCGGGTACTGAAACGGGGCGGCCTGGAGGCGTCGACCTTCTACCGGGTACTGGCCCGGGGCACGGCGCCGGGCGGGCTGCCGGTCGGCCTGGTGGCGTTTTCGCCGCACCAGGGCCGGACGCACCAGATCCGGGTCCATGCCGCCGCCCTCGGCACGCCGATTCTCGGCGACGACCAGTACGGCGACCGGCCGGCCAACCGCGCCGCCAAACAGACCCTCAACGCAAAGCGGCAAATGCTCCACTCGTGGCGCCTGGAATTTCCCTGGAAAGGGTCCCTGATGGCAGTCGAGGCGGCACCGTATCCGGACCTGATGGCGGCAATGGTTCCGGTTTTCGGGGAGGAAATTTTGAAAAAAATCGCCGACGGTTGCTGAAAAAACGACATGGTGTGGTCGGATTTTTTTTTCGTCCGGGAAAGGTGTCGCCTCCCGTTTATGACCGCGATTTTGCCGGTCCGGGCGCCGCCGGGCGGACGATTCACGAACAGTGAAGAATCGAAAAAACCGCTGTGCCACAAGGGGAAATCGCGTTTTTCCGCACGAACGAACGGAGGGGAATCATGCGAAAAGTCGGGCATCCCGGGAGTTAGCTGGATAGGGCGGCCGGAGGGGGACGAGGTGAAATTCGGCGTCGATTCATTTTTTTTATCTTGACACTCCGTGATTACGGGCTATATTTCGCCAAAAGTTGATAAATTTCATCGTGTGCCAATTGGACCAATGCAAGAGGCCGCATAACCGGGTAAATTCCAGGGTGGGAGTTGGAGTGTGGCGGCCAGTTGATTCGTCAACCAAATTTGAACGGAGGAAAAGAAAAATGGCTGCCAAAATCGAAGTTCTGCGCAAGCGTCAGCTCGCCCAGGCCCTGGTCGACAAGACCGGCGCCGAGCTGAAGTACGCTTCGGCCGTTGTCGATTTCATTTTTGATGAGATCGCCGGGGCCATGTCAAAGGGCATCAAGGTCAACGTGAAGGACTTCGGCATTTTCGTCAAGGCGCAGCGGAAGGCCCGTACCGGCCGCAATCCCGCCACCGGCGAACCGATCAAGATCAAGGCCTCGGTAAAACCGCGTTTCACCGCGTCCAAGGCATTGAAGGAAGCGGTGTCGGGCAAGAAGTACGCGCCCCACGCCGACCTGACAGCACTCGCCGCCGCTCCTGCCGCCCCCGCAGCGAAGGCGCCGGCGAAAACCGCGGCCAAGCCCGCGGCTAAACCCGCCGCAAAGGCTGCAGCCAAACCGGCCGCCGCCAAAAAGGCCCCGGCCGCCAAGAAGGCTGCCCCTGCCAAGAAACCGGCCAAGCGCAAATAACCCCGCCCGATGTCATTACGTCGCGCGTGCACGGCTTGGCTCATACCATAGCCAAAAAAAGAACGGGGGAAGGAACCCCGGCTCCGGCCGGGTTAGTGGGGATAAGAGGAGGAGGGCCCTTCCTGATCGGAGGGGCCCTTTTTATATATGCTCGTGGTCTCTTGGCTGCACCGGTTGGTCGGACAATTCCCTTTCGTAGGGCGTTCCACCTGGCGGTTCCTTCACGTCCTCTTCATCGCCGCCGCTCTCGCAATTCTTCTTACAC
>JAJBTL010000103.1 GCA_020860865.1 Planctomycetota bacterium
ACCTTGTTCCCCTTCTTCCTGACCTGGGTGACGTAGGCGCAGATGCGCTCGTTCGGCCGGTAGTTTTCGGAAGGGATCTGTTCCTGCCGGGGGAGAATGCCGTCCGACTTCCCGATGTTACAGATGACGGTGCCGCGCTCGACCCGCTGGATAACGCCGTTGACGATAGTGCCGACGCGGGCGATGAACTCTTCGTAAACGACGTCGGATTCCGCTTCCCGGATGCGTTGGATCATCACCTGCCGCGCCGTCTGGGCGGCGATGCGGCCGAAGGCGGCCGGATCCATTTCGTCGAACGGGATGTCGCCGTCCATGAGACGGATGGCGCCGGTGTTCCGGTCGATTCGGACGCGAAGCTCCTCGATGTTCGGGTAGCGCTTGCGGGCGGCCGAGACCAGGGCGGTTTCGATGCTCTCGATCAACTGGTCGCGATCGATGCCTTTTTCGCGGTGCAGGCTGTCGATGTGGCGGAGAAACTCTTCATTCATATTCATCGTAAAAACAATCCTAACTCGTTCGCGGCAATTTTTAACAGGCACTGCCGCCACGACGCTCGCGTTTCCGCGCCGTTCGGACAGTGAAAAACCCGCCGTCTCACCGCTTGGGTAAACAGTGCGCACTCGTTTTTCCGGTTCCGATTTTCACCAAAACCGGCCGCTCCGAGGCGCACGTGTGACGTTGTACACGCCGGTCCCGAGCCGTGCCGGAGCAATCCGGTTCTTGTTGAATCGAGCCGCACGGTGTCGGCGTTATCCAAAAAAGAAAGAGCGGGCCAAGCCCGCTCCCACATCGATACAAAATTCAGCGTATCGGGCAGGACCTCACGAAGAGTCCGTCAACCCTTCGCACCCGCAATAATCGCCTTTTCCCCTGCCCTGTCAAGAAAAATCATTTCATATTGTCAGTCCCCTACTCGATTCCTTCGATACTTGAATCGGGCATGGCGAGATCGGTGATTAAGTGCTGAATCGCGTCGATATGTTCCTGGTTCGCCGTGGTGATGGCGAAGCCGGCGCCGTAGAAATCCGGATTGACGTCCGGGCGGCACCAGCGGCATATCCCGTCGAAATCGGCTAATTGCAGACGGCCGTCGTTATTCCGCCAGCGAATGCGGAGGGAATAATTGACCCCAACCTCGATGTGTGAATCCATCAGGATCATGATACCCTTAGTGTTAATGTCGACCAAATGGCCGAGCACTTCGCCGGAGGAGCGGTTAAACACCCTGAGGTAATAAATCAGATAATGGCGCTTCAGGTTCCGCTGTTCGCTATAATCGTATACCTTTGTCATCTGTCCGTTCCTCTCGGAGTGGTGGAAATGATCGTTCGGTACCACCGGATTACTGGATGTCGGGGGCTGCACTGACAGTATACCCGAACAACTGCGGTAAGACCAGAGTTTTTTCGGGCCAGTGAATCACTTGCGGGAAAAACGGTTATACTGAAGCGCGCTGAGAATTCGGATTTTTCTTCCTGTAACCTCCATGCGCGCTTCAGGCGTGGGAATGACGTTTCCCGAAAGTCAAAGTGGCTTTGGTATACAATCCACCGCGTCCCGCCGCCGTGACGGGTGGCGGAACGATGTCGGACAACAAAGAGCGCGCCCGCTTCAGTGCGGGCGCGTCTAGATATACGCTAAATTGTCTGTGTCATGGTCAAGCGGAAATCATCCGCCGAACAGTTGGTCCAGCGCCCGGTCAAGGGCGATGTCCAGCTTTTCCGCCGTAAAGAAGTTGCCGGCGGCGATTTCGGACTTGACCGCCATGACCCTATCGAGACGCACCCCTTCGACACCGCGAAGGCGCATGACATCCGACGTGATCTCGACCGTATCGGCCGGCGACGGCACTTCCGACATGCGGTAGGCGGCTTTCATCCGGCGTGCCGGCTGCACCCCGCCCATACCTGTCAAACCATTGATGTTTTCAACCATAATCTTCTCTCTCCCAGTCCACGCGGTTGATTCCGCCGGGACACGGCCATAATTCAATTGTGCATGTCGCGGCGGAATAAACCCCGGAACAAACCTCTCCCCCGTACGGCAGGAACCGTGCTTCACACCATAACCCCGGTCCAAATACGGACGTACATGTAAGTATACACGCGCTGACGGCCCAATTCAACAAATTTAGCCGGAATTTCCCGATATATCGAAATTTGCCTAAAGTTTCATGAACATATGACGCGCAAACATGTTACAAGGACCTACTACACCGGAATCCCCATTTTTTCCAACTTTTTTCGGATCTTTTGGATCATGGCGCCGTGAATCTGGCACACCCGGCTTTCGGCAATCTTCAGAATTTCCCCGATTTCCTTCAGCGTCAACTCTTCTTCATAATACATAACAACGAGCTGCCGTTCCTTCTCCGTCAACATCCCCATGACAGTCTCCAGAATCTCTTCCGCTTCGAGACGGGCTCCCGGGCTGTCGTCGCGGCCGCTCTGGAGCAGGTCTTCGAGGGACCGGCGTCCGGACGAGCCGGAGGACGTGTCCGACAGGCTCACCCGCTTGGCGGCCTGGGCGCCCATTTCCGCGTCCCAGTATTCGTCCATGGTCAGGCCGGCGGCGGCGGCGATTTCATCCGGGGTGACCACGGTGTTCGAGCTCAATAGTTCCGCCTCGACCCGTTCGATGCGGTTGACCCGATCGCGGACCACCCGGCCGAGAATGTCGTGGGAGCGGAGTTCGTCCAGGACGGCGCCGCGAATCCGGGTAATGGCATAGGTGGTGAAGCGGGCGTCCCGGGACGGATCGTACCGTTCCACCGCCGACACCAGGCCCATGCATCCGGCCGAATACAATTCGTCCCGAGATATGAACGAGGGAAGGTTGATGGCCATCCGGGAGACGGTAATCTTCACAAGCGGCAGATAACTGTCGACCAGGGCCTCGTAGGCATCCCTGTCGCCGGCGCGGGTCTTGGCCCACAGTTCGGTCCGTTCGCCGTCATCGTCTATGGAATCCGCTTCCGGTTTTTTCGACCGGTTGTTATGCGGTGTGGCGGCCATGCTGTCACTTCCTCCCGATGCTCCAACCTTGGTTTGCCGCATTCTGTCAACGCTTCCGTGCCGCCACTCCATACTTTCCCTTGAAGCGACGGGATCTTTCACCGCGTTTCCCGAATTTCGTCGGCACGGCCGCGATTTTTACCGTCCCGGCCCGGTCATGGTGTCCGCTCCGGTCCAGACCGCCTGAAGTCG
>JAJBTL010000452.1 GCA_020860865.1 Planctomycetota bacterium
CGCTCGCATCTGCGTCTAAAACAAATTATCACGGTATTTATTAAAATGCTTTAACCCACGGGCTTGCAAAAGAGTTGCGACGTATCTCCAATGCCTTTTTCGTTCTCTTTCGATCGGCGGCAAAGAAGCGATAAAAAAAATAGTCGTGTACTGTGGGCGCGCAGCTCCCAGGGTCGTTCGGTTTGCATCCAAAATGTCCAAGACTTCGGCTCCACTCGTCAGCCCGGCGGGAGGGCGTTTGGGGTGATTTCCCGGTTCTTTATGAGGCTGGCGGTTACAATAGCGATGCCAAAAGGCCAAACTTGAGAAAACCGCATCCCCCGCCGAAAAGCGGGGGATGCGGTTTTTACTATCGGCACTGCGCACGGACAACGGGCATTTTTACGAATTCGGATCGATACCGAGCTTCTCCGCCGCGTAGGCGAAGGGGCGGCGGTCGACGATTTGATCATAGGCCAACGGCTGGTCGATGACATAGGTGTCGACCATGAAGCCTTCCCAGCGGGCCAGTTCCTCTTCCTTGATGCGGACGGTTTTGTCCCACATGCCCTGGCTTCGCAACATGTTGACGGTGTTCACGGCGGCGGCGGCCGGAACCTTGGGCCACTTCGCAGTCAGCAGGTCGACGCATTCGGAAGCGTCGTGTTCGAGCAGCCAGGTCACGCCCTGTTGCAAGCCGAGGGTGTAGCGCCCCAGCAACTCCACCCGGCCCGGATCCTGGAAGAATTCGGCCGTGGAGTAGTACACGCTCCAGGGGACGGATTTGTTCCAGGTGGTGAGGTCGGCGATGATGTGGGCTTTGCCCGACTCCACCATGGTGGCGGCGGCATGGCCATGAGGGAGATCATGTCACCCCAGCCGCCGACGAAGCACTCGGACAGGATGTCGCCGGGAAAATCATAGACCACGTTGATCTTGGACAGGTCCGCGCCACCCTCTTTGGCGCAGTGGGGCAGGTACATGCCGCCGCTGGCGCCGCCGCTTCCCGGTATCAGGACGGTCTTGCCCTCGAGATCGGTCCATTTGAAGTCTTCGACGCGTTCGGCTCGCGGCCCAGCAGTAAGCTGGAAAAGCGCGAGGTGACTTTGGCGAAGGCGTAGTAATCCTTCACCCGGTTCTTGTAGATGGACGGCACCCAGATGCCGCCCAGGACGATGTCGGCCCGGCCGGAATCTACGTGCCGCAGGACATCGGTCCAGTCGGCCGGCGCTTCGCTGGTCACTTCGAGATCGACATCCTTGAAATAACCCAGCTCCACCGCCAGGTATTCCGGCAGGTAATTCATGGCGACGCTGGTCGCCGAGATATGCAGTTTATCCATGTGAACGGTATCCTTTCCCCGTCAATGAGTGTTAGCGGTTCTGCGCCAGGGCGTACGGACGGCCATCTACGATGTCGCTGTGGGCGAGGGGAGCGTCCACCAGATTGGCCTGCCGCATGAAGCCCTGCCAGCGCGCCAGTTTGGATTCGCCGATCGCCACCGTTCCCTCCCACATGCCGGAGCGTCGGTACTGATCCACCAGTTCCACGGTAAATTCCCCGGACATGTCGGGCCAGTATTTTTCCACGATGGCGCGGCAGTCGTTGCCGCCATGGTCTTGCAGCCAGGCGTAGCCCCTGGACAAGGCGGCGTGAAACGGCCGGCGAGTTCGGCGGACGCGTCCAGGAAGCGCTTGGTGGCGTAATACACCAGCCACGGCACCGAGCCGCCGTCGGCGGCGAAGTCGAAAACGATGTGCCCCTTGCCTTCCGCCTGCATGGTGCGGGCGAGATCGGTGCGCAGGACAATGAAGTCTCCCCAGCCGCCGGCGAAGCACTCGTACAGCATCGGGGAGTAGAAGTTCGGCACATACTTGATGGCGCCGACATCGGCGCCGACATCGCGGGCGCATCCCAGCGTATACATGCGGGTGCCGGCTTCATTGGAACCGGGGATGAGGACGATCCTGCCCTCGAGATCCTTCCAGGTAAACTCCGGCATGGCCTGACGCGCGACGACCGTCATGGGGAAGTGCGAAGCCCCCTTGGCGAACGCGTAATAATCCCCGGCCCGGTGCTTGTACAGGGACGGAAGCCAGATGCCGTCGGCCGCGGCCTGGTACTCGCCGGATTCGATGTCGGCCAGCACTTTGTTCCACGGCGCGGGGCAGTGCGATTGCACCTCGAGATCGACATCCTTGAAGTAGCCCATTTCTCGGGCGACGAATTCGGGAAGACGGGTCAGATAGGTATCCGACGCGGTTATTTTAAATACATCCATTTACAATCTCCATTGGCTCGGCAAGCGGGTTGCCGGCGTAGTTGCCAGTTTGATAATTCGGGGCGCGCTCTTGTCGCGCCGCGCGTCAATTCTTGCCTTCCGACGCCTCGCGGGCTCTGACCTGCTTGCGGAACACCAGGTAAGCCAGCACCCCCGCGCCCACCATGTATGCCGCCCCCAAGCCGACAGTATACCATATGCTATACAGCACCACCATGGTCGGCAGGATGGGGTTGAAAAGGTTGTTCCACCAGAACAGGCCGTTATAGACGCCGTGGGCTTCGGGGTCGATGGACTGGGACTGCGGGTCAATGGCGCGGACCAGGGCGAGACCGTTGGTGGAGCTGCCGGTGCAGGTGCCGATGGCCATGCAGCACTTCTCGAACCACTGCGGGTTGCGCACCTTCTTGAAGAACCAGAGGGCGAAGAGCACGGTGAAACCGCAGCATACCACGATGTGGATAAGCAGGGGCATGAAGAACTTGGTAACCAGGTCCACCTGGATGCTGGCCATGGCGGTGACGATGATTATTTCCAGGCACACGCCGGCGATGAGGTTGAAGATGCGGCGGTCGCAGTAACCCGAGATGCCGAGCTTACGCATGACCGGCCACAGGATGATGCCGCCGACCAGGCCGAACAACATGGGGTGTAGCTGCGCCAGAATGGGGAAGGCCATAATGAGGAAATAGAAGATGGCCCAGCCGATGGCATAGGAGACGGCGACCACGCCGAGGTGCAGCATGATGGGATTCACCGCGTTGGGGGTGGTGGTGTAATCGCCGATGCTCTGCCGCGCTTCCATGGGCAGGATGCCGCGATAGAAATAATCGGGTTGTTTTTCGGGTTCTTTCACAAACGCGGCCCAGCCGCGTTTCACGCCGTAGTTGACGATGTACATGCCCACCGTCATGGAGACGATGAGGCCGCCGGTGGCG
>JAJBTL010000259.1:0-2341 GCA_020860865.1 Planctomycetota bacterium
CCATCACCGCCAGCCTGAGCACGGTGGCCTGGAGCGATTCGATCTGGTCCGTCAGGCCGGCGGCCGCCGTGGCTGTCTCCTGGGAATTGGCGGCGTTCTGCTGGGTGACCTGGTCGAGGCGGGCGACAGCGCCGTTCACCTGGTCGACGCCCTGGGCCTGTTCGGTGGCGGCGGCGGCTATCTGGCTGACCAGTTGGGCAATGCCGTCGGTGCCGCGCTCTATCTCCCGATAGCTGTCGGTCAGCCGCTCCGAGATTCCGGCACCGGCCTCGATACTCGCCACCGTGCCCTCGATAAGCATGGTGGTCTCCGTCGCCGCCGCGGCGGAGCGCTGCGCCAGGTTCCGCACTTCGTCCGCCACCACGGCGAAGCCCTTCCCGGCCTCGCCGGCGCGGGCCGCCTCCACCGCCGCGTTCAGCGCCAACAGGTTGGTCTGGAAAGCGATGTCCTGGATGGTCTTGATAATCTGGCTGATTTTCCGGAGCGCTCGCTGATGTCGGTCATGGACGCCGCCATTTCCTGCATTGACTGCGCCCCTTCCTTGATAAGTTTCAACGTCTGGCCGGTGTGGCTGTCGGTCTGGACAGCGTTATCCGAACTGAGCCTGGTGTTGGAGGCGATTTGCTCCAGGGCGGACGACGTCTCTTCCAATGACGACGCCTGTTCCGCCGCGCCGTCCGCCAGGGAGCGGGAGGCGTCCTGGATACTGTTGGCGGCGGAGGCGATAATGCCTTGGTCGGCGGTCAGTTCGCCGATGACGTTGTCGATGGGGGTGACGATTCCCTGGGTGATGAAGAAGGCGAGGAGCACGCCGCCGAGGACGGCGAATACGAGGACAATGGTTTGGGTCCGTTCGGACATGTCGATTTGCGTCTGGATGTCGTCGGTGCCGGCCCGGATGGAACGGCCGTTATTTTCGACCATGCGGGCGGTGCGGGACGCCGCGTCCCTGACTTTGAAGGCGGCGGCGTCGGCCACTTCATCGAGGCGCGTCGTCAGGGAGTCGATTCCTGAAGAAATGGTCTGGATTTCCGCCGTGATGGCGAGGAGCCGGGTGGCGACGCGGCTGATGTCATCGAACAGGGCCCGCTCTGATGGTTCCGGGATGTTCTCCTCGGTGTTATGTTCCCGCACGGTGGCGATGAGCCGTTCTATGCAGGTCCGGACCTCGTTAAAATACTCGGCCGCCTTGTCGCCGCGCATGCTCTGCGCCTGCCAATAAGCGGTATTACCCCAGACCACGCAGTCGAAAACGTCGGAGACGAAACCGACATTGCGGGAACGGTGGCGTCCGTCCTCCATGTCTTCGCCGTCGCCTTCCAGCCACTCGGCCAGGGCGCCGAAGGCGGCCTGATACTGAACGTCAACCAGGTCGGTGACCTCTTCCTGGGTGGTGCTGAAGCTGTCGTTGAGTTCGTTCAGGCGGGCGCGGGCCTGGCGGATGTCCTGGCCGAACTGTTTGAGCTGTTCGATACTGGCAGCGCAATCGTCCGCCACCGTCCGGCTCTCCTGCATGGCGCCGGCGGCCGGCGAAGCGAGAATGGTCCGGAGGTTGCCGAGTTCCTTTTCCGCCGAGGCGATTTCGTTGCTGGCGCTGATGTAATCTTTTTCCAGGAAACCGTAGGCATAGGAATAGTAGCCAAGGCCGGCGCTGACAATCTGGTTGGACAGGAGCGTCCAGCGTTCGCTCACCGGGATAAGGCCGCCGACGACGGTGTCAATGGTCTCCCGGGAATGCCGGACATTACGCTCGATTTTTCGATACGCTCCCATGGATACGAGGGCGGTGACGAGAGCAAGCAGTATCATGACCGCGAAAGAGAGGAACAATTTGACCCGTAGCGACATGACTCCTCCTGAAGACGAAAGGCCTGGAATTTCAGGATCACGGCTGTTACGTATCGTCCCGGCCGTCATCCGGACATAGGTGGATAGTGGAACTGGAATCAAAAACCATTGGCTCAAAAAAAACGTTTTTTGCCGTTAACAACGTCTGGCTTGGTTGCCGGTCCCGAGTGCAAAATGGCCTGACATCATTCAGGCGCATCGGCGAGCGGGTCGCCGTCCGTAGGGATGGAATCCATGCTATAGTGTGGTGAAGTCGAGACATGTCGTATTGTAACGAAAGCGAACATAAAGTCCAGTATGGAAGCGGCAGTTTTCACGCTGGCGGGGAAATGTAGACACGATGTGCTTGGTTAACGTGCAAAAAATAAACAAGAAAACATGGTAGTGCACATTTCTGATTTTCTGGTAGGAACTTTGCCATCATCTGGATGGTTCAAAGGTTACGTCCAAAAGGGATCATGTGACGCCGCCGCGATTGGCAAATTTAAAGTGT
>JAJBTL010000259.1:2351-3194 GCA_020860865.1 Planctomycetota bacterium
CTTGCAGGAGTGAACTGTATGATCATTTGGGTTGATTAATCTTCCGGCCGATCGCGGCCGTCCGCCATTCTGACAATTTTCGGCAGGAACGTCGCCACCGTATCCACGAGATCACTCTGGGCCGCCATGACCGCGTCGATGTCCTTGTAGGCCATCGGCGCCTCGTCCACGCCGGCGGAGAGGAGGGTGATGCCGCGTTCCGCCAGGTAGTCCTTCATCTGGCGGGCGGTGAATGTTTGTTTCGCCGCTTTTCGGCTCATGCGCCGGCCGGCGCCGTGCGAGGCGGAATGGAGGGACTCCGCCACGCCCCGGCCGCGCACGACATAGCCGGGCGTTCCCATCGAACCCGGGATAATGCCGAGAACGCCGGCCTGGGCCGGCGTCGCCCCCTTCCGGTGGACAACCACTTCGCGGCCGGAATGGATTTCCTTCCAGGCGAAATTGTGATGGTTTTCCACATCGGCGAGAACCTCGGCGCCAAGGTGGCGAGCGATGCGGCGATGGATAAGGGCGTGGTTGGCGGCGGCGTACCGGCCCATCAGTTCCATCGCCTGCCAGTATTCACGGCCTACGTGGGAATTGACCGGGAACCAGGCGAGGTGGACGTGTTCCTTCGGGAGGTCCGGCCGGAGCCGGGCGGCCAGCTTGGAATAGTGCGTCGCCACCTGGCCTCCGACGCCGCGCGAACCGGAGTGCGAGAGGAGGGCGAGGTACTCGCCGGCCGGCAGTTCGGTGCCGGCCCGGCGGCCGGGCGCCTCCGGGTTGGACCAGAGGGTGGCCGGCCGGTCGAGACAGAGAACGCCGAACTCGACAAAATGGTTGCCGGATCCGGACGTTCCCAAT
>JAJBTL010000348.1 GCA_020860865.1 Planctomycetota bacterium
AAAATACGCCGAGAGGCCATTCTGACGAAGTATACGGCGGCGAGACGAATTTATAGAATGGCTTTTCAGTATAATTTCGTGTCCATGGTCGCCCGCCATCCTTTCATTAAAGATAACAGCGGGACGGCGGCGACGAATACTCATTAAAACGTTTGAAGAATTTTTTGGAAGAGTGAAGGAACGGCCTGTGGCCAGACACGCGATAAGCCAAGCGAAAACCATTGTCGTCAAGGTCGGATCAAGTCTTCTGGCCTCAATTGACGGCGGCCTCGACACCGCCTTTATCGCCAGGCTGGTCGGGCAAATTGCCGACGCCATGGACAGCGGCCGCCGCATTGTCCTCGTCAGTTCGGGCGCCGTCGCCGCCGGCACGGCCGAACTCGGACTGCCGTCCCGCCCGGGCGAACTGTCCCTCATTCAGGCCGCCGCCGCCGTCGGGCAGGGCGCCCTGATGCAGATTTACCGGCAACTGTTCGGCTGCTACCGGATAAACGCCGCCCAGGTCCTCCTGACCCGGGACGGCCTCCACGACCGCCGCCGCTTCCTCCATGCCCGGAACGCCCTCCTCGCCCTGATGCAGCAAAATACCATTCCGGTGGTGAACGAAAACGACGTCGTCGCGGTGGAGGAGCTCCGCCTTAAAATGGGCGACAACGATTCCCTCGCCGTCTCCACCGCCCAATTGGTCGACGCCGACGCGGTCGTCATCCTCTCCGATGTCGCCGGCCTCTACGACCGGTCGCCGTCGCTCCCGGGCGCGCAGCTTATTCCCGAGGTGCGGGAATTGTCGGAGGAGATATGCGGCATGGCCGGCGGGTCCGAATCCGGCGTCGGCACCGGCGGCATGGCATCGAAAATCAATGCCGCCCGCGCCGCCAACCTGGCGAACATCCCGCTCCTCGTCGCCAGCGGCAAGGTCGACAACGTCCTCCGGGAAATTCTCGCCGGCAGGGAAGTCGGGACCATTTTCATCCCGCCGGGGCGTCGGGAATCGTCGTACCGGCAGTGGATAGCCTACGGCCGGGGGCCGGACGGGGTCGTCATCGTCGACGACGGGGCGGTCCGCGCCCTGGTGGAAAAAAAGAAAAGCCTCCTTCCCATCGGCATTCGGGAAGTGCGGGGCGATTTCGCCGAAGGCGACACCGTTGCCATCGTCGACCTGGCCGGCCACGAATTTGCACGGGGCTTGAGTAATTTCACCTCGTCTGAACTGCGCCAGATCATGGGCTGCCAATCCGGCACCCTGTCGAATCTTCTCGGCCACGACTGTGCCGAAACCGCCGTGCACCGGGACAACCTCGTCATGGTCGGCCGGTAGGGGGAACAGGGCGCGGGTGCGCTGGACACAACCGGCGGCATTCACGTTCGGGCGAGCGTGACGTTTTTAAGGATAAATGGATATTGGCATGGCGAAAAAACTCACTTCCGGCAACGGCTGGTCGTTCGAACCGGCCGGCGCCGGCCGCGATGAGGCGGTCCAGTCCCTTCCGGACGACAAGCAAATCGTCGTCGTCAGGACGGAGAAACGGGCGAAAGGCAAGGTTGTCACCGCCGTCACGAAATTCGTTCTCTCGGATGTTGACCGGAAGGCCGTCGCCGCCGCCCTCAGAAAGCACTGCGGAACCGGAGGGTCGGACCAGGACGGGATTATCGAAGTCCAGGGCGATCACGTTGAAAAGGTCCGGGCCTTTCTCCAGAAAAAGGGCTGGCGCGTCAAGTAGCGGTATGAGGAAATTCCGGCGCGGAAACTTGAAAAGTCGGGAAAACAAGGTATATATAGAAGCCGGTACGATGTTTCGGCCATTTCAGGCGGGCATCCCGCTGTGGCTGGTGCGGTTTTTCTTAACGTAGCGCTTCTCCCGGCGACGGATTGGCTACCGCCGGAGACATGTATAACGGTGGACTGTGCGGTATTACATCGGTTTCAGGCGGAGAGGGAAAGGTAATAGATATGTATAGCCCAAAAGTGCTTGAACACTTTCACAACCCCCATAATCCGGGGGAAATAGAAGATGCCGACGGCGTTGGCGAAGTCGGCAATCCCCAGTGCGGCGACATGATGCGCATCACCATCAAGGTAAAGGACGGCATTCTCGAGGATATCCGGTGGAAAACCCTCGGTTGCGGCGCCGCGATCGCCACCAGTTCGGTTATGACCGATCTGGCCAAAGGGAAAACCCTGAAAGAAGCCCTGGCTCTGACCCGTGACAATGTCGCGGAAGCGTTGGATGGTCTGCCGCCGGCAAAAATGCACTGCTCAAACCTCGCCACCGACGGCCTCCGCGCCGCTATCGAGGACTATATGGAAAAACATCCGGAAGAGGTCCTGGACTGAACCGGTTTGATATTTTTACGAGTTTCTAAGGGCGGCGGACATGTGTCTGCCGCCCTTTCGTATTGGGCGTGCGATTCAATAAAAAACGGGGCTGGCCTGGTCGCCATCCCCGTTTTGTTTACCTGGTATGTCATGACCGTTCAACTCCGGGACGATCAATGGTTCCCGGACATGAACCGTTCGACTATGGACGCCTCTTTTGAACCGACGAGAAGGCGGACGACTTCATTCTCGTCCTTGGCCTCGACCACCTTGTCGACGAGGTCCTGCGTCCGCAGTGCGCCGGTGATGCTGGCGAGGAAATGGAGATGCGGGCCGGAGGTGTTTTTCGGGCTGGCGACGAGGATCATCAGCCGGACCGGCGTGCCGTCGAGGCAGGAGAAATTCATCCCGTCCGGGCACAGGCCGACCGCCGCCATAACGTGGTTTACGGCGTCGGAACGGCCGTGCGGCATGGAAACGCCGAATTCCAGTTCCGTCGGCGCCGCCGCTTCGCGTTCGGCAATGGAGCCGAGGACCTCCTCCTCGCACTTTATCGGCAGGCCACCGCCGTCGAGTTTACGGACCAGCTCGTGGATGGCGTCCTCCTTTTCCCTCGACACCATCTGCATGATGACGCAGTCGGGACGGAGGATTTCCAGCTTTTCCTTGATGGGAAGTGTCCGGACGCTCGTCACAGACCGGAGCGTGCGGCGGAACTCCTTCGGCTTGGCCATTTCCTTGATGCGGTCAAGGTCCTGGTACAGTTCGACCAGCGCCTCGTAGACGACGGTGTGGATAAAGGTCACATCCCGCCGGTTCGACGAGAAGACGATGGCATTGTTTTCGTCGCGGTACATGGAAAAGGCCAGATCGTCT
>JAJBTL010000233.1 GCA_020860865.1 Planctomycetota bacterium
ATGCGCGGTTACGCTGCACTGTTCATGCTATTCAAGCGCATCGGCCTGTTCCCCATCGGCGGCGGTTATGCCATGCTCCCGCTCATCGGCCACGAAGTGGTCGACAACAACGGCTGGGCCACCACCGGCGAATTCGCCGACATGGTCGCCCTCAGCCAGATGACCCCCGGCCCCGTCGCCCTCAACACCGCCACCTATGTCGGCTTTACCCAGGGCGGGATCCTCGGTTCGACCATTGCCACGATTGGCGTCTGCCTGCCGCCGTTCATTATCATGTATGTCGTCTGCAAGTACTTCCTGTCCATGAAGGACAATCCCCGCGTCGCCGGCGTCATGCGGCTTCTCCGGCCGGCGGTGGTCGGGCTGGTGCTGGCGGCGGCGCTCGTTCTCCTGAACCGGGAAAATTTCGTCGACTGGAAGGGCGCCGTCATTTTCGCCGTCGCCTTTGTCCTGACCGCCTTCACCCGCCTTCACCCGATACCGCTCCTTGTCGGCGCCGGCGTGGCGGGCTGGCTGCTGTATTGAAGTGATGTAAAATTCTACCGTGATCACGTGCGGATCGACCGCGAAGTGAAACGCGAACCGACCGACACCTAGCCGAAGAAAGGCGCCTGCCATGCCAGACAGCGACCCAATCATCACCATGGCCCAGCTCAACCCCACCGTGGGGAACGTCACCGACAATGTCCGGGTCCTTCGGGAGACCTACCGGGAAGCCCTGTCCGGCGAGGCCATACTGGTGGTCACGCCGCAGTTTTCCCTCACCGGCGCGCCCCTCGAGGACCTCGCCTATTGCCCGGATCTCCACGACGCCGTCCAGGCCGGCCTCGAGCATCTGGCCCGGCTCACCCGGGGGACAAAAACCGCCCTCCTCGTCGGCGGACCGTTCGCCGAGAACGGCGTCGTCTATAACGGCGCGTTCCTCCTGCAGGACGGCGTCGTCACCGTCGCCGCCCGCCACGTCTGGGACGAACGGCCCGACATGCAGGGTGGGGACGCCGTCGGCATGATTGACCTTGGAGCCTGCCGGGTCGGCGTCCTTCTTGGCGGTGCCGTCAACCGTCCGGACGCCGCGAGCGAACTGGTCCGGCAGGGCGCCCAGGTCCTCGTCGCCATGGACGCGAGCCAGTTCCGTTCCCGCCGCATTGAAAGCCGGGTCCGGGACGTGGCGATGAACCGGGTGGCGGACAACTGCGTCCCGCTCCTCTACGTCAACCTCGTCGGCGGTCAGGACGAGATTGTCTACGACGGCGGATCGTTCTGCATGGACGGGCAGGGCAGGATGGTCCAGAAACTGCCCCAGTTCGAGGAATGCGTGGCGGACTGGGACGCCAGCGCCCCGTTCTGCCCGGAAGGTGAACCGGCCTTCCCCGACCCGATGGAAGAGATGTGGCGGGCGATGACGACGTCCCTTCGGGACTACGTCCATAAGAGCGGCTTCACCGATGTCATGGTCGGCCTGTCCGGCGGTATCGATTCCGCCCTCGTCGCCGCCGTCGCCGCCGACGCCCTCGGGGCCGACCATCTCCACGCCTTCCGCCTTCCCGGCCAGTACACGAGTGACCTCTCGAACTCGAGTGCCCAGGAAATGGCCGACATCTGGGGCTTTTCCCTCGAGACCATCGCCATCTCGGACGTGGTCGAAGCGGTGGCGTCGTCCTTGTCCACGGTCCTCCCGGACGGCTTGAAAAAACTGACCCGGGAAAACATGCAGGCGCGGGCGCGCGGCTATATTCTCATGACCATTTCGAACGAGAAAAACTGGCTCCACCTCGCCACCGGCAACAAATCGGAAGGCGCCACCGGCTACGCCACCCTCTACGGCGACATGTGCGGGGTGTTCAATCCGATAAAGGACGTCTGGAAGACGACGGTCTTTTCCCTCGCCAAGTGGCGGAACGCGAACAAGCCGGCCGACGCCAAGGGCCCGGACGGCATCGTCATCCCGGTGGAAATTATCGACCGCCCGCCGTCCGCCGAACTGTCGCCGGGCCAGCTCGATTCCGATTCCCTGCCGGCCTACCCGATCCTGGACGGCGTCCTCGAGGAAATCATCGAACACCACACGGCGGAAAAGGACATCGTCGCCAAAGGCTTCGATCCGGCCGTCGTGACCCGGGTGCAACGGCTTCTCAAAAACACCGAATACAAGCGCCGCCAGGCCTGTCCCGGCCTCGCTATGACGACGAGCGCCTTCATCTTCCGCTGCCTCCCCATCGTGAACAAGTTCAGCCCCGAGATGGTGCAGGCGATCAAGGAAATGCCGGTCGACTGATCGGCAGTGGTACCCATTCCACACGAAAACGGCGGACCTCACGCGAGGTCCGCCGTTTTTTTTGGTGAAGTTATAATACGAACGTATCAACAAGAAGAGTCGGGCGAAGACACGAAAGCGCTGCGGCTGTCGTCCTTTCTACTGCCCGTAGGAATACCCGGCCAGAGACCGCCACCGGGCGATTTCCCGCTGTATCGCCGTGTTTCCGGGATCGGACTGGAGCAGTTGATCGCCAATCTGGAACGCTTCCTGGAACCGCCGGTTATTGGCGAGGGCCATCCCCATCAAGTACTGGCCGGCGGCGTCCCCGGGCGCGTACTGGCGGTATTCCTGAGCGGCGATGAGGGTACCGTTCGGATTCCGGTTCCACTTCGCCCAAAAGGTGACGTAGCTGTACCGCAGTTCCTGATCGCCAAGCTGGTTGGCCCATTCCGGGCCCCAGGCCCGTTCGGCCTCGTCGATGCGGCCGCCCAACGCCCAGGCCCAGGCCTCGACGGCGGCAAGGCCGATGTGGCGGTTGGAGCCGTCCGGGTAGAGGCGTCCGGCGCTCCGTTCGCGGGCGGCATAGGCGCGGATGCGTCCGGCCAGCGCCAGGGCGTTTTGCTGGTTCACCGGGAGCGGCACCCCGGCCGCCATCGCCAGCACTTCCACCGCGCCAATGGGCGGCGCCGCCACCATGCCGATGGAGAACGACACCCCCCGGCCGTCCGGCGTCAGGGTGTAGAAGCGGGGAATGGCGGCGTGGTTCAGGTGGAGCGACTGGAGGAACGCGGCGGCGTCCGGGCGACCGACATGGCAGCGAATGGGGACGAAGAGGGTATTGACAAAATCGGCAAAGACCGGGTCGTTCAGGGGGGTGAGTTTGAAAGAATCGCAGGGCGGGCAATTATCGCC
>JAJBTL010000456.1 GCA_020860865.1 Planctomycetota bacterium
GGTCGGCTGCTCGGAAACCGCGGCGAAATATAGCGGCATCAATGTTTTCCGCGTGATCTGCGTGTCCTTTATCGGCAGCGGCATCGCGGCGGCGCTTACCGGACTCTTCATCGCCACGCTGTCCAAGTCCGCCTGCTACAACTATGGCGGCGGTTATGAGTTCCGGGCCATTACCGCAGTTGTCCTCAGCGGAATGGTGCTGGACGGCGGCAAAGGCAGCATGATCGGCGTACTGGGCGGCGTCTTGGCCATCGGACTCATGAACAACATTATGACGCTTCTCGGGCTGAACACCTTCTTGCAAAACGTGGTCACAGGCACGGTCTTTATCTTGATCGTCTGGCTCACCAAATACACATCGCGAAAACTGGAGGCAGCCAATGGTTAAGGACAGAAGACAGATTCTCGCCGTTCTCAATAACAAACGAATCTACCTCATTTTTATCGCTGTGTTTGCCTTTATGAGCGTTTTTGCCCCCCCCGCTTCTTTAATGCCTATAACATCGGCGTGGTGCTTGGCAACGCTATGCTGAACGGTATCGTCGTCATCGGCTTCACCATCGTGCTTATCTGCGGCCACCTCGACCTGTCCACCGTCGCTATCATCAATATGGCGGGCAATCTCGCCATGTACGTGGTGCAGAAGACAGGCAGCTTCAGTCTTGGTTTGCTAGCGGCTTTGGCCGCTGGCGTACTGGTCGGCGTGATCAACGGCTTTCTGGTCACCAAGGCCAGGATCAACTCCTTTATCGCAACGTTGGGGATGGCCACACTGCTCCAAGGCTTGATATCATATTCCAACAACGCGGCCACCCGCTCCGTCACCAACTTTTTCATCACCGACCTCTTGGACGCCAAGTGGATTCCGATGATACCCAACCGCGCGCTCCTGGTAATCGTCATCGTCATGATAATGCACCGTGTCATGTCCGGCACGACGATAGGCCGCAACTTCTATATCGTCGGCGGCAACATCGAGTCCGCCTGGTACGCAGGTACTTCTACTGACCGCTATCTGGTCTCGGCGTTTGGTCTAAACGGCCTTTTCGCCGCGATGGGCGGGGCGATCTATGCCTTTTACCTCGCTTCCGCGATGGCGGACATCGGGGCGCAAGGCGTCAGCCCGCTGAACACCATCATCGCTGCGTCCGTTTTGGGCGGCGCGAGTCTTTCCGGCGGCAAAGGAAGCGTGTTGCAGAGCTTTTTCGGCGTGTTGACGCTGACCACTCTCTACAACGGCCTCAATTGCTTCAAATTTGGTTATGAGATGCAGGTCTTTATCAACGGTATCGTGCTGGTCATCGTTGTGATGATCGAAGCGGTCAGCCTGTACCGGAAGAACAAATACCTCGGCTCGAAGAGTGACCTGTTCGAAAAAAAGTTGCGGACCAAAAAATGCCTGGCTGAATCCTCCACCGGCTACTGACGACAGGATCACCGGATAATTTATAAACACCAAAGCTAAAAACGCCCTTCAGCACCTGATAATGGCATGCCGTTACTCAAGCGGGACTTTGTGTATATTGTGAACCGTGTGTGCATCGCGGTGGCATTTCGCCATACTGTACAAGCAGGAAATTCAAGGAGAACTACCATGAGAAAAGCGTCTGTGTTTCTACTGGCCGCAGTCCTGGGTCTCGGCCTGTTGGCTGGCTTCGGCTCCGCCGGAGAGTCCAATCTGGAAAAGAGCCGAGCCATCGACTGGAAGTCGGCAAAAGACAATGCCGGCAACCCCCTCTTCATCGACACCATCGTACCAGAGATTCCGGCAAATCCGGGGGACGTCAACTCCTATCCCGAAAGCGATGAAAACCACTGGTATAATTTTCAATACCCTTACGCCAATATCGTCAAAAAAACGCAGCCCGCCTCCCCCGCCGACGGCTCCATCGGCAAGCACATCATCATGCTGAAAAACGGCGATCACCCCTACCATACCGCTTACATGAACGCTTCCAAGCAGGCGGCCAAAATATTCGGCATTGAACTGGAAATCATGTCCGCCAACTGGGACGTCAATATCCAGACCCAACAGGTCGAACAGGCGATCAACGAAAATCCCGACCTGATCATCTACTCCCCCGTCGATCAGGAAACATCTGTCACCCACCTGCGCAAGCTTTATAATGCCCAGATCCCGGTCATCGGCTCCAACGTCATGCCCAGCAATGAAGGCTTCCAGTATCTCCTCAGCTTCTGCGGCCCCGCCGACTGGGATCAGTCCAAGCTGCTTGCCGAGTACATGGCGAAGCGAGCCAACTACAAGGGCGGCTATTGCATCATCACCCACAACCCGGGTGGCTCGATGTACTATGCCCGTGCCTACGGCGTCCTCACCGAACTCACAAAAATCGCGCCCGACATGGTCTGCCTGGACATCCAGTCCCCCGGCACCGACTCGGCCGAAAACGTCAAACAGGTCACCGCCGACTGGATCACCAAATACGGCGACAAACTGAACGCCATCTTCACTTCCGAAACAACAGTCCAGGCCACCGGCTCCATCGAAGCCTGCGAAGCTGCCAGCCGTACTGACATCCTCATCGGTGGTATCGACAACAGCAATACCGCGCTCAACTACGTGAAGAAGGGCCAGTTGACCTGCTGCACCAACCAGCCCCCCATGCAGGACGGCGCGCTTCCCGTGCTGCTCGCTGCCAAGTGGTTCAACGGCGAAAAGATCGAAGACTATGTCTTCATGGCTCCCGCTGTCATCAATGCCGACAACGTCGAATCGTTCCTGCCCGCCCAGTGGTAATACACTGACGCGCAGTGGTCGAACGATACAAAAACCCGGCGGTATCTCGCGATATCGCCGGGCTTCTTTTAAAAAATATGACGGAAATTTCTACCCATTCATTCGCAGTTTGATGGAAGTCTCAATCTTTCCGATACAAGCTTCGACCTCGCTGTTATCCAATCGGTCGACGCCTGGATTCCAAGACTCACGCCCCAAAAATGCGTATTTGCTGGCAGCCATTCGATGGTACGGCAGGAAGTGCATTTCCCCTACACCGATCCGTTCTGCGAACCGTACGATAGCGGTGAGAGAATCCAAGTCGAAGTTAAACTCAGGGATAACCGGCACCCTGACAATTACCCGTTTGGCGGTTTTTACTAGGTTCTGTCTGAATTATTTTTAAGAATCCGCGAGGGATTCAACTTTTAC
>JAJBTL010000120.1 GCA_020860865.1 Planctomycetota bacterium
GCCGCCGACAGCGCGTCGCCGGTCGGCATCTACGACATCGACGGCGTCGCCGTCATCACCGGTACCGATCCGGCCAATTACAGCATCACCTACAGGGGCGATGGCGCATTGGTCGTCACCGCCGCCGCGTCCAACAGCGGTATGGACATCGAGGTGCTGACGCCGTCGACCCCCTCGGCTCCTCCGACCCAATCACTGACCGAAATCATCGCGCCTCCCACCGACGCGGCGGCGTTCGCCGATGTGGTCGCTCTCTCCAACCGTCCGGGCCTTGGTCCGATAACCGTGACGGAGGCGCTCGCTTCGGGCAGGCGGTTGAACGACACCCAGGCGCGGTTGTTCAGCCGCTTTATCGTCACCCGGGAGCTGTGGGATTCAGTGGTGACGCCGACAGGGGAAAACGGTGCCATCGCCGAATCCGGAATCACCCTGGAAGCGGTACGCGAACACTTCCTCCCCGCCCTCGGAACGGTGACGCCGGACGACTGGGACTTCCAGGCGGAGTACCTCCCCGAAGACGACACGTCGGACGGGGATGACGGGTCGCCGCGCCGGGTGCGGGTGACGTTGACGCCCCGGTAGTTGGGAAATTGTGAGCGAAAGTTGCTTCGATTCGAGAAAAGTTCAAAGAAACGCCAAAAGACGCGGGAAGTAAACGGCAATTATATTTGTAATCATAGTACGCACGCACGGTGCGATAAAGGGGACATGCAGGTCGTGAAGGGTGAATGTTCATGCGGCGAAACGTAGCCATACGTGGTGCGGCGAGACTGGCTTCTCTGGCGCTCCTTCTTTTTCTGGCCGGTTTCTCGGCCGGAAACGCCGGCGACCTGGAACCGCTGTTGCCGCAGCCGCAGCCTCTCCCGGCCCCGGCGCCGTTCCCCGAACTGTCGGGCGGCCCTGACGTCGACGACGCCCCCGCCGCCGATACGGTGCTTATCGAGCGTCTGGATGCCATCACCTTTACCTGTTTCCAACCGTTGCCACCCGCTTCACCGCATGTCGCGGAGACGTTGTGCCAGCCGTGGATAAAAGGCGTGGCGAACGATGTCGAGGCCCTTGTACCGGCTCTGGCGACAGACACTTCCCCCCTCATCGCGGCGCTCAGGGCGGCGCTAGCGGGACCGCTGACCTGGGGCGAACTGGACGCGGTCCTGACCGCCACCACGAACGCGGCCCGCGCTTACGGCTGGTCGTTGGCCCGCGCCTTTGCGCCGGAGCAGGAATTGACTGGCGGCACGCTCCGTATCGAAGTCATCCCGGTGTGGATGGAGAAGGCGACGGTGGAAGGGGCGGGTTGGTCCAATCCGGAGCGGCTTCGTCGCGCCTATGATCCGTTTGTCGGGCGGGTGATGAACCTGTCCGGAATGGAGCCCATACACTCCGCCCACAACCAGCATCCGTTTCGCCGGATAGCGCCGTCACTGACTCCCGGTACGGTTGATGGCTCCACCATCTATACCCTGAACGTGCAGGAATCCAGGCCGTGGCGGGTTTTTTCCAACTACGAGACCACCCACAGCCGCACCTCCGGTTCGGGACGCTTCACCGGCGGCGCCACCTTCGCCGCGCCCTGGCGCACCGACGACATCGTGACGATGCAGTATTCGCGTGACAACAAGTTCGATCACCTCCAGTCGTTCGCGCTGGTCTACCGGCATGCCCTGCCCTGGCGGCATTTCCTCACCGTCACCGGATTGTGGTCGGAGTCGGACACCTTGTCCGACGCCTATTTCGCCCAAAACTCCAAAGACGCCCTGGTGCGCCTCGCTTACACCGTCCCCCTTCCGGAATGGCAGGGTGTGACGCACTCCCTGGAAGCGGGCTGGGAGTGGCGGCGATCCCACGCCCGGAACGATTTTTCCGGCGTCACCTTTTTCGACAATGTCTATGTCTCCGCCCCGCTTTCCTTGGGTTGGCGCGGACGACGTGCCGATGCCAGGGGCGTAACCGGATTGTCGGCGGAACTGGTTGTCGGGCCGGGCGGATACTTCGGCAATATGGATAAAACCGCCTACGACTTCAACCGGCCGGGAGCGAAGCGGCACTGGCTGGCCGTCCGGCCGGAGCTCCGTCGGGACTGGCGGCTTCCCCTGGATTTCTTGGCTTCACAACGCCTGTGGGCCCAATGGTCGCCTCACCGGCTGGCCGATGCCGGTCAGTTCTATCTTGGCGGCAACCGCAACGTTCGCGGCTACCGGGAAAGCGAGGTATCGGGCGACAAGGGCTTCGGCGTTTCTTTGGAAGTGCAGACGCCGTCGTTATGGAAACATATGTTACCGTGCTCGATGGTGAAAGCCTCTCCTACGGATGACAGCGAAGGCCGGGCGCGTACCGGCGTCACACCTGATCTGCGCCTGGCCGCGTTCTGGGATTGGGGCGTTGTCAAGAGGAACGGTCCGCTCGAAGCCTACGAAAGGAATAAGACCGTCATGAACGGTGCCGGTTTGGGCCTGCGATTCGGCTGGGGCGAGTGGGTCAATGTCCAGGCTGATTACGCCTGGCGCCTCCGCGACACTGGCATAGCCGGCGACGACCGCAAGGACGGATTCTGGCACGTGGCGGCGAGTATCGGGTTTTGAGAACAAGATTCTGAAAAGGGTATCGAACGAAAACACTCTGATTGACCAAAGGTTTACGGTCTCGAGCACCCCGTCCCGACATACAAACCTCATATTCCTGGGTAGCGGTGACGTTTATGCGAATCTTTGGCAAGTGACGAGGCTTTTGGGGTCATTTTGGGGTTCAGCGATTATGTCCATTTTATCCCCATCTCGCTCACCTAATAAAATAACCTCTGGTTTATCCAGAGGTTACAATAAATTGGCGGAGAGACAGGGATTCGAACCCTGGGTACAGTTTCCCGTACACACGCTTTCCAAGCGTGCCCGTTCGACAACTCCGGCATCTCTCCGCTATATTGTGTTGAGCGGATTGGGAAATTCAAAAAACGCGGCACGGGGGCAGCGTCTGGGAAGTCTTATTGTGTGGTTCCAGACAATTTTGTCAAGATAAAATGTTCCGCCTTTTTTACCGATTCGACGCCGCCGACCCGACGGTTTCCCGCACCACGGACAGGACCGCCTCAACGGAAACATCCGCTGGCGCCGCACCGGCCCGCACCGGCACCGCTCCCCGTGGGCACCATACGCCCGGATCG
>JAJBTL010000201.1 GCA_020860865.1 Planctomycetota bacterium
GGAACCGATGGGAAAACGCACAAAGCTCTTGGTCGTGGCGGCGGCACTGGCGGGGCTGTTCGGCATGATGGCGGCGGCGCTGGCCGGACGGGACGCGCCCCTTCCGATTATGCTCTGTGAAAACCTCCATAACGCCGCCGCCATCATGACGGGACACATCACCGCCGCCCTGGCGGACGCCGCGCCGCCGTCCGGGGGAGCCGGGCCGGCGTCGTTCCATTGTATCGAGGCGGCGATTAGCAAGATGGTCCCGGCCACGCCGAAGTCGGTCCGGGACGAGGACCCGCTGGCGGTCTGGGCCGAGGCGTACAACACCCTGTACCTCGACCGGGACGCCTACCCCGGTCCGCCGCCGGTCGTGCCCGGCGTGGCCTGGCGCGGGAACTTTTCGGCGTATGTCGACCGGAAGCTCCTTCTCCACAACTTCGGCCACGCCGCCGCCGCCTATACCGGCTTCCTCGCCGGGAAGCGGTACATTTATGAATGCATGGAGGACCAGGCCGTCCGCGCCGTTACGGCCGGGGCGATGTACGAGGTGGCCCGTGGCCTCGCCGTCCGCCATGCCGATGTTTTTACTTTTGACGAAAACCGCGCCTGGGCCGACGATTTGCTCCGACGCTTCCATAACCGGTCCCTGGCCGATCCGGTGTTCCGGGTGGGCCGGGATCTCCGCCGAAAACTCGCTCCCGGCGACCGCTGCATCGGCGCTCTCCGGCTTCTTCAGGAAACCGGATTGCCGGCGGACAACGCGGTGCGGGCGGTGGCGGCGGCGTTGTTTTTTGCGCCGGCCGGCGAGGACGGCGTTTTCCCCGGCGACCGGGACATTGTCGACGCGGCCCGCCGGGACGGGCCGGACGCGGTGTTGGCGGAGCTGTCCGGCCTCGATCCGGTAAGGGATGCGGCCATCGTCGGCCAGGTGACGCGGGAGTATTGGCGTGTGGCGGCGCGGCCGCCGGCCGATTTTTTCCAGGGATAAACTTTCATCACAAACATGGTTCTCAACTGCGGCACCGCTCACGAAGACGCTCGCCCTCACAAGGAGAATAGAATGGCACCATTCGCGGACAAATCCCGCTTCGC
Organism: Planctomycetota bacterium; assembly: GCA_020860865.1. GTDB lineage: Bacteria > Planctomycetota > SZUA-567 > SZUA-567 > SZUA-567 > JAJBSZ01. The sequence continues at coordinate 1,081 of JAJBTL010000201.1, forward strand.
CCTCTACCTCGGCAACCGTGGCATGTTCCCGGCCGAACTTCAGCAGGAAGCGCGGCGCGAACTGACGGACAGCCTCCGCCGCCTCGGCCATGACGTCGTCCTGATGCCGTATGAAGCGACCCGGGCCGGGGCGGTCGAGACTTTCGAGGAAGGGCGGAAGTACGCGCGGTTCCTCGAGGAAAACCGTGACGCCTACGACGGCGTCATCCTCGCCCTGCCGAACTTCGGCGACGAAAACGGCGCCATGGCCGCCTTCCGGGACTGCGACAAACCGATTTTCATCCAGGCCTATCCGGACGAACTGGACAGGATGGCACCGGCCACCCGCCGCGATTCGTTCTGCGGCAAGATGTCCATCATGGACGTGTTTGTCCAGTCGGACATCGACTTCACTATCCAGAAACCGCACACCGTCGCGCCCGGAAGCCCGGCCTTCGACGCGAACATCGACTATTTCGATAGGCTCTGCCGGGTGGTCAGGGCGGTCCGGAACCTCCGGGTCGGCGCCATCGGCGCCCGCACCACGGCGTTCAAGACCGTCCGCGGGGACGAAGTGGCGCTCCAGCGCCACGGCATCACCAGTGAGACGTATGACCTGTCCGAACTATTCTCCCGCGTCCGGAAGCTGGACGACGGCGCTCCGGCGGTGACGGCGAAGCGGGACCGCCTCGCCGCCTATACCGGCTGGTCGAAAACGCCTGACGCCAGCCTCGCCGCCTTGGCGAAACTGGGCGTCGCCATCGACGACATGGTCCGGGACTACAGCCTCGACGCCATCGCTCTCCGCTGCTGGATGGAAATCGAGGCCGAACTCGGCGTCTCCCCGTGCGTCATCCTCTCGGAAATGAACGACCGGGGCATCGCCGCCGCCTGCGAACTCGACGTCGCCAACGCCGTCATGATGCACGCCCTCCAGGCCGCCAGCGGCGGCCCGTCGGCCTGCCTCGACTGGAACAACAACTACGGGGACGACGAGGACAAGTGCATCCTCTTCCACTGCGGGCCGGTGCCGCAGGCGCTTATGACCGCGAAAGGGGAAGTCGAGGAACACGCCATCCTCATGAACTCCATCGGCAGCGGCTGCACCTATGGCTGCAATGTCGGCCGCATCCGGCCGATGCCGATGACCTACGGGAGCCTCCTCACCCGGGACGGCGCCATCCTCGCCTTTCTTGGGGAAGGCGAGTTCACCACTGACCCGATACCGGACGACTTTTTCGGCTGCGCCGGCGTCGCGGAAATTCCCGGCATGCAGGACATGCTCCTTCGCATCGGCTATGCCGGATTCCGCCATCACGTCAGCGTCGCCGAGGGCATGGTCATGGAGCCGGTGGCGGAGGCGATGACCAAGTACCTCGGGTTCCAGGTCATGCTGTTTTAATGCTCACACTTAATTAAGACCGCCATGCCCATCGGATGAAAGGAAACCGATGCCGAACCTCTCAACGCGGGAACTGGTGACGGCCGCCTGGAAAAAAGGGCTGGTCATTCCCGCTTACAACATTCCCTATCTTCCCATGCTCGAACCGGTGGTCAGGGCCATCCGGGATACGGACTCGTTCGGGCTTATCCAGGTGGCCCGGCTGGAGATTGTCAAATTCGAATCCGGCAGCTACCGGGCGGTGCGGGACGAATACGAAAAGTACAAGGACGCACGCCACACCCGGCTCCATCTCGACCATATGCCTGTCATCGACGAGGACGGCGTCCGCGTCGACTTTATGGGGGAAATCGCGGAGTGCCTCGACCTCGGGTACGAATCGGTGATGGTGGACGGGTCGCGGCTTCCCCTCGAGGAACACATCGACGCCACCCGCCGGGGGTGTGAGTTGGCCCATGCCGCCAACGTGCCGGTGGAAGGCGAACTCGGCGCCGTCATCGGCCACGAGGCCGGGCCGATGATGCCATACGAGGAACTGTTCGCCACCGGGAAAGGCTTTACCGATCCCGGGGAGGCGGAGCGGTTTGTCCGGGAGAGCGGGGTCGATTGGCTGTCCGTCGCCATCGGGAATTTTCACGGCGCCGTGGCGCCGGACCGGAAGGACGCGAAAAAAAATCGCCGCCCGCCTGAACAT
>JAJBTL010000056.1 GCA_020860865.1 Planctomycetota bacterium
CTCCCGGTCCAAAAGCCCCTGGATGCCGTTCCGGACGCCAAGGTAATGAACAGTGTCCAGCCCGAGGTCGTCCAGGGCGGCCTGGGTGGAATCGCCCGTCAGGACGCCGATCCGTTTCCCCGGAAGCTGCGACACGCTGGTCAGTTCATGCCGTTTCAGGTTTGAACCGGTCATGGCGGTGGCGATACTCGAGGTGAGGTAGGCGGAAGCGGTGACGCCGAAAATCATCCAGACGACGGAAATGAGGCAGCCGAGCCAGCCCATTTTCGTCTGGTTCAACTTGCCGCTCCGGAGCGCCTTGATGACGTCCAGCATGCTGAGGGTGATGCCGGTCTTCCAGTCCTCGGGGAAATCCTTCTCGAGGCGGCGGCGGAGAATGGTCATGGCAATGACCATGGCGGTGAAGACGGCGAGGAAAATACCGTAGGCGCGGAAGTGGCGAAACCGCTGAAACTCGGCCCAGAACGTGCTCCGCTGCTGCTCCCTGACCATGATGCGGGAGGTGGCGAGATGCCAGGGAAATGAATACCACAGGTACGACGCGCGTTTCGAATTAACCGCCAGGGTATGGACGGCGATGTCTATTTCGCCGGTCCGGCACGCTTCCAGGAGATCGGGAAAGCGGTCGAAGACGACGTATTCGGTATGGAGGTCGAGCCGTTTGGCGACGATGTCCCACAGTTCGACAGCCATGCCGGAATAGCCGCCGTACTCCTCGGCGATGGTCACCGGCGGATCGACATATATCCCGGCCCGCACCCGGCTACCCGGCGCGTAGTCGCCGCCCGCCGCCGTCGCGGCGAGCAATTGAGCAAACCCGGCGGCAACGAATATGAAAACCAGCACCTCCGGGACGCGGACGCGGCGGACAGGCGCCGGGACCGGAGAGCGATGCCGTGCCATCTATTCCCCCCCCCATGACATGAACGCGAAGACAGGCTGTCGGTTTCAGGTATACCGTTTACACGGTGAATTGTACCGACGTTCAAAAAGCGCGTCAAAATGGTTTATACTGAAGCGTGATGAAAATCCGGTTTTTTAGATCCTGTAACCTCCATGCGCGCTTCAGGCTTGGGATAAACGTTTACCGAAAGGTAAAGTGGCTTTGATATACTTCCCGGGCACCATAATATGACGGTATCCAGCCGTCGCGGCGTAGTGAATCGGAAAAGGATACCGTCCACGAAGAAAACGCCATCCGGGGGAAGGATGGCGTTTTCTCGGAGGAGATGCCCGCATGAGGAGGGAACGGGCTGTGAGGGTCATGGTGCCACCGTGCCGCGACGTCGCGAGTGGGCGTATGGCGGCGAACTGCGTTATTCCGTTGCGGTGGCTGTTTCGTACTTCTTGAGCCAGTTCGTAATGGCGGCCGAATCGTCGAAGCCGTACCGGTGCGTATTGGTGGCGTTCCCGGTGTCCGCGCCCTTGTAATCGAGGCCGGGGACGTAGATGGTGTTTTTCTCAAAGCCACTGACTTCGGCCCGGCCGGAATAGATGTCCTTGAGGGCCTGGTCGATAACGGCAAGGGCGGCGTCCGGGTTTTTCTGGATAGAGGCGCGGCCGCCTTGGACCAGGTCGGCGAAGGAATAGGTTTCGTCCCCGACCTTCACTTTGCCGAGATCCTGGAGGCTCGTTATGCTGGCGCCGTTCGAGGTCTTCCCTTTGGAACTGCCGGCGACGCTGGCGGCCCGGCCTTCGGCGGCGAACAGGTTGCCCTTGTCCTGGTCGACCCGGATGTTGTTGCCGGTGCCGGCTTTTTCGGTGAGAAGGCCGATACCTTCGATTTCGCCGGCTTCGTTCCGGATAAGTTCGGCGGTAACGCCGGTATTTTCCGAATCGGCGTTGATCGCTTTGATAATGTCGAGGCCTTCGGTTCCCTTGTCAAAGGAGTAGGTCGCCTCGCCCTTCGGACCGGAGATGGTGAATTTGACATCCTCGAACAACTTCCCGGACCACAACCCGCCGGCCATGGCGGCTTGGCTCTTCTCGGATGTGGCGGCGGTGTCCTTCAGTTCCTTCACTTCGTCCTTGCCCTTGGCGGAGATGGAACTGCCGGCGTCGGCGAAGAGGCTGCCGACCTTCTGGTCGACGCGGATAAGGTGCTGGGCGCCCTTTTCCAGGGATTCGAGGCGAAGGGACTTGGTGCCGTCCTCCCCTTCAACTACTGAGGCCGAGACGCCGTGGGTGTCCGAGTCGGCGCTGATTTTCGCGGCGATGTCCTCGATGGAATCGCCGGCGCCGAAGCGGTAGGTCGTCTCGCCGTCCTTGCCGGCGACGGTGAAGGACTCGTCGTCGGTGAGGAGGTGGTAGTCGATGGGCTTCTCGATAACCGCCGCCTTGGCTTCTTCCGTCACCACTTCGGTCTTGTCCGAGGCGCTCTTGGTGTTGAGGCCGTTCGCGATGGTGGCGCGCATCTGCTCGAACATGTCGTAGTGGGTGGAACCGAGGTTGTTCGGGTTCGAGATGGCGGACAGGGCCAGGGTGCGCATATTCGTGATGACGTCGGCCATCGTGGTATTTTCGTCGGTCTTGATGGGCTTGGTGGCATTGCTGACCGGTGTATAGGTAGCTTTCTTGATTTTATTGGTTTTCGGGTCGTAGTATTCGTTCAGCAACTTGTCCGAATTCAAAGCCACATAATCGGTGGCCTTGGGCATGACGCCGCCGTTTTTCTCGGCGGTCTGGAGCGCCTTGTAGGCTTTGGCATTGGGCCGAAGCATGGCCCAGGCCGACAGCATTTCGCCGGAGAATCCGGGGATGACCTGCGCGCCGCCGCTCAGCGTGTTATACGGGTTCGTGTAGTTGACTGACATGGCTGTACCTTCCGTCCCTGATGGTATAAATGAATAAACCACTCATCCATTCGCAAATATGCATATACCCGATAGTATCGTGAAAACGGGGAAAGAATAGTCCGTTTCTTGCCCGGTTTTCGTATCGAGTTGAAACCAAACCCGAGTAATTGCTGTTTTTGCTGCCGGATGGTTCCGAGGCAATGCCGAATACAGTATACCATAACAATGTCGGCGCGGGCGATAGGAGGTTCGTTCAGCGTAAATGTGTGCCTTTCTTCAGGAGGCGACGCTGGCGAACGGCCGGGCCGTTATCATAATGTACAGTGTATCCGCATTACAGTAGCAC
>JAJBTL010000403.1 GCA_020860865.1 Planctomycetota bacterium
GTTCCCCAGAGGAACTCCACCCGGTCGGCCTTTTCGTTCCGCAGTGTCGGGATGTCGGAACCGATGTTGCCGGCATCGCCGTTGGTACTGTCGTCACTGTCGTCGTCATGGGCGAAAAAGGATTGATCCATTTTGTCAGAACCCGCTTTCCTCGAAAAGTCTCCGGCCGATGCGCAGAATGAAGTCCCACCCGCGCGACCGCGACCGGCCTGTGGCGTGGAGTATGCCTCTCTGTCCCGGCCGGTGATGAACCGGAGCGTCTCCGGTTATCGCCGCCTCCACCCGGTACAAGGCCTCGGCCGGGACCGGTCCGTCGGCGCTCCCTTGCACCGGCACGCCGCCGCCGAGCGGTCCGAGGAGGGCTTCCTCCTCGATACGGCGGGAACTCTGCTCATGGACGGTTTCGATAGTCACCGGCGTGGCGGCGGACGGTTCGGCGGCGGAGACGAACACCGCCGTGTCGCCCGGCCGGAGATGGCCGAGGGATTCCTCCGGAAGGTAGGCGACGACGATGCGGGTGGCCGGCAGCGGCGCGAACCGGGCCAGGAACGCCCGCCGGGCCACGTGGTTGCCCTGGTAATAATCGTCCGACACCTCGAGGGTCTCGACCGGCGTTGCTGCCCGGATGGTGAGTTGTTCGTCCTGGGCCCGGAGGGTGGACAGGACGGACGACAGCCGGGCCGCGTCGGCCAGGGCGGCCTGAATCTGGTCGAGGCCGCCACGGCTGGCCCGGGCGATATCGACGCGGAGGAGGGCGTCGTCGTATTCGAGTTCGGCCGCCGCGATTTTCTCGTCAAGGCTGTCATTTTTCATGGCGATGAGGATGTCGCCGGCCGCCGTCACGGCGCCGCGCCGGGGCGGGTCGGTGAGGATGCGTCCGGGCGCGGGGGCGTAGAGGGTGGTGACGTCCGGCTGGACCACCGCCGCCTGGAGGCGGAGCGTCCGGGGCATCGGCAGGAACAGCCAGAGGAGGACGACCACCGCCAGCGCCGCCGCCGCCGCCGCCCGGAGGGTCGGTTTTTTCCGCCACACTTTCGCCGCCGTGGCCGCCTCCCGGACGACCGGCCGGACGAGGAGGACGGCGATTTCCAGGGAAAACAGGAGAATTCCGAACACCTTCGGGAAGAGGTGGTAGACGACGAGGGCGATACCGAAATAGACAAACAGCCGGTAAAAGCAGACATAGACCGAGTAGACGATGAGAAGGGTCCGCATCCGACGCGTCAGGCAGAGGTCGGATTCTTCCGTCTCCGCTCCCAGGAGGAGGCGGTGGAAAAAGGTTCGCGCTTCCGCGAATGCCGCCGTCTGCAAGTTGTCGACGCCGATAAGGTCGGAAAACAGGTAATACCCGTCGCAGCGCATGCCGCGAGTGCAGTTTGTCAGGCTGGGGGGGGCGCGGGAGGCGGTCGAAAGAAAGGCGCAGACATCCCGGACCGTGCCGGGCGCCAGGAGGGACTAGCAAAGGAGGGAGAGGGCGCCGACGACCAGTTCCGTCCTCACTCCGGCGAAGCTGATGGCGAGGCGGTCCTCCCTCGGGAGGCGCCAGGCGTCGGTGACGTCGCAGTACGGCACCGGCGTCAAGATCATGAAGAACAGGCCCATGCTCCGCACCGTCACGCCACGGACGGCGGCGGCGTAGGCGTGGCTGAATTCGTGGAGAACCTTCACCGCCGCCACCGCCAGCGCCAGCCACAGGGCGCCGGTCCAGGCGAGGAACGGCGTGGCGCTGTCCAGGAACATGCCGGACCGGGGAATGAAGAGGACTATGGCGACCACGGCGGCGATAATGTAGAACCGGATCATGGTCCGCGATCCGAGGAGGCGCGGCAGCCACAGGGTTTTGTGGAGAAACGCGTCGGGGCGGAACAGGGGCAGCCGGAAGAAAAGGGAATGGGACATGAACCAGGCGAACAGGCTCCCGGACCCGCGCCGCTCCGGCGGACGGGTGCCCTCGACCAGGCCCCGGGCGTAGAGGGTTTGACAAAGGCGGCGATGGCGTCCCGGTCGACAGGCACGGTGGTCTCCCGGGCGAGGCGGCTGTGCAGTTCGCCAAGGCTGACGCGGCGGCGGAGACGGGTCAGCACCTCGCCTTCGGCCCAGCCAAAGGCATCGTAGGTGCCGGCCACCGGATCGTGGAGTATGCCGGTGGGACTGCCGTCCGCCCCGGGCGGGCCGGGGAGGAGTTCTATTTCCGCCCGGAGCGGGGGGTGGACGGTGTCGGACGGGCGCGTCGCGGCAGTCATTGCCGGTTCCTTTGTCGCATTCTGGAATACGTTATATATTCGTGCCTCGTCGCCGGCGGCGGGACGGAGGCGCGGGGAAAAATTCAAACGCAGCCTCAACTCGATTTTCAGATGCCGAGAAAACGGCGGACCGTTGCCAGCGGCTTCCGGAACAGCCAGTAGCCAAGGGGCACCTTGTCGCCGTAGACGACCGCCGTTCCCTTGAGGCCGAGGTTGACGGCGGGCGCATCGTCCGGCCATCTCGCTTCCGCGAGGAAGCCGCCGGCGCCGTCGTCGGCCGGTGTCGCCTGCGGCGCGACATAGTCGAGGTCGGCGTGGAGCGTCCGGTCGGGTTCGGCATTGAGCATGACCCGGACCGGCCGGGCCGGGTCGAAGCGGATGCGGTCGTCCTGCGGGAGGCGGATGCGGACTAGGCTGGCGTCCGGATCGGCCAGCATGAGGACGGCCTCGCCGACAACCACCGGGCGCCCGGCGAAATCGGCCGGGTTGTCCATGATGACGATGCCGGCCTCGGGCGCGGTGACGCTCAGTTTGGCCATCCGGTCGCGGACGCCCTCGAGACGGAACAGGTCCTGGGCCAGGCGGTTCTGGAGCATGACCGCCTCCGCCCGCGCCGTCACGACGCTCCGGGCCTGGGCGGCGGCGCGTTCCAGGTTCGACCGGGTGACGTCGACCTGTTTCGAATAGACGTCGAACTCCTGCCTGACCACCGTGTCGTCGTACATATATAGCATGTCACCGGCGGCGACCCTTTGCCCCGGTCGTACCAGGACGTCCCGGATAACGCCGTCCAGGGGGGCGTTGACCGGGACGAGCCGGGCCGGCGCCACCTCGCAGGGGGCGACGATGCGGAGGGGCAGCCGGACGAAAACGAGTAGCAGGACAACCACC
>JAJBTL010000013.1 GCA_020860865.1 Planctomycetota bacterium
GTCGACCAAAAAGAAGTTCTTCCCCGAACCCCAAGGACAGGTAAACGAACGAGTGCGACGGAACGCCGCATGACAGGTATACAAAACATAATCCAGGCCAGGCCTGAACAACGTATACGAGCGCACGGAGATAGCCAGGCGAGGTTGGCACAGCCATTACGTAACAGCAGAAAACCGGTCCCAAATCCGCACCGGGCATGGAGGCGAAAGCGGAGCAGGCGAAAAGGAATTTGCCTTCATGGATGGGGATCTACGGACGGGTCGCTCTACTCTGGTCTGCCGCCTTATTCTCCCTCCCAATTATTGATTGCGCCGCGTTCGCGGCGATGCGAAGTAGAAAAGGCCTCCGCGTGGCGGGGGCCTTTCTTTTTTTTTGGAATTACATTTCTAAAAATATGCTCTTATATTTTCTCAAAGATGTTCTTTGGAGGATCTCAGGTTTTAAGAATACGCATAGACATCGTAGCATATTAGAATTCGAACGACGCCAGTATCCGGTCAAACTCCCGCGTATACGCCCCGAACTGATCCGCCGGCGCCCAGAACGATATGCGGAAAGCGCGTTGCCGCCGGGGTATGACGTACTGGCGGCAGCGGAGAGTGTTCCCGTCCTGAAGACAGGTGAAGTCTATGTATAATGCCGGCGTGGCGCCGTCGTCGTCAAAATCCACTACCCGGCTCTCGATGGCGCGGAAGCGGTTCAGGCTGGTTCGGAGGCTCTCGACCGTGGCCTCGAGTTCCTGCCGGCCGGCGCGGAAGTCGCCTTCGAGCGCTTCACATTTGACGCTGGCGTTCCGGTCGCCACTGGTTATTTCCACCGTGTTCAGCCTGGCCTGGCCGGTCCACGACCGGGGCAACTGCAATGCGAATCCCCAATACAAATTCGCCATCCAGTCGCCTTCGGTGACGGCGTAGCTCCGGCGGTCGCCGACGCGGAGGGTGGCTTCGCCGCCACGCGGCGTGTCCCGGCCGGCGGCGACGAGGGACAGGCCGAGGCCGGGCGTGCGCATAAAGTCGGCGAAGTTGAACATGAAGGCGCCACTCCCTTGCGCCCGTTCGGCCAGCACGTATCCGGCTGGCAGGCCGACTCGGCTCACCGTCGTGTCCACCGGTATCCAACGGCCGTTTATCCACGCCTCGGCCCAGCAGTGGTTCACCGCCTGGCCGATGTGGGCGATAAAGCCCTGGCACAATCGGGTCGGCACGCCGAGGGTCCGGGCCATGGCGCTGAACAGCCGCGCCTGCCCGAGGGAGTCGCCGCTCCGCTGGTTCAGGGTGTCGAGGGCGGACGACTCGTAGCCCTGCCACGGCACGACGTCGATGTTCTGGTTTATCCAGCCGGCGAGATAGCTCACCGCCCGGAGGACATTTGTCTCTTCCCGTTTCGTTTCCGAATCCGACGACGCCAGCCAGGCCGCGTCGATAATGGCCGGATGCGCCGACGGGATAAACTCGCTCGATCCGAGATAGGGCTGGATTTCCGCCGGTATGGCCATCGGGAACACGGCCTCGCTGTCGACGATGGGCGCGTTCTGAATCGCCATAATCGTCGCCTCGGCGCCGTTGTATTCGACATGGGAATAGGCGGAACTCTGGAGGGCGCTGGTCCATTCGTACGGCGGCCCGGCCCGGAACAACAGCCAGGCGAACGAGTCCCAGGCCGGGACGCTTTCACCGATGGCGATGACGGCATTGCCCGACCGCGACCGGCGGATAGCCCCGTCCGGAACAGCGGCGCTGTCGGCGGGGAGCGGTTCGCCGTCCGGTGCCGCCGCCACCGTGTCCGGCGCCGGACTTCCGGACGGCGGTATCCGTCCGGCGATGTAGTCCTCGCGGCCGACGACACTGTAGACCATGCCGCCGCCTTCAAGGCGGAGGAGGCGGCCGTCCGTGGTGTAACGGGCGGTCACCGCCGGGCGGCCCGGCGTGGTGATTTCCGCTTCCCAAAAGTCCAGCCTGACCCGGTCAATGTAGCAGTAATCGACCATTTCCCTGAGCCGCACTTCCGTGACGACGACACCCCGGGTCATCCGGTCGAGGACGCTTGCCGTGTAGACGCTCCCGGCCCGCTGACGCCGGCTGGCCAGCCATTCGCCGCCGATTTCGAACAACACATCGGCCGGCACCGGCACCGAACCGGACTGGCCATAAACGCCGTTCGCCCGGAACTGGGCCTGGCCGGCGGTAATGGTGATGAATTCCTCGCCGTCCGAGGCGCCGATGGCGGTTTCAGTGCGTTGAAGGGCGATGCCGTCGAGGGTGGTCAGGGTCCGGGTGCGGACGCCGCGCACCGGGTCCGGGCTGGCGCCGTCGTAGAAAAACTTGTTTTCCTCAATCACCCAACAGGGTTTTTTCTGGTACGACCCGACGCGGCGGACAAATTCGCCTTTCTCGACCAGCCGTCCGACATGTTCGATAACATAATGGATACGCTTGTTGTTCCACGGATGTTCGCCCGCCGCGACCGTAACCGGCGCGCCGGCGAGGAGAACGAGAACAAGGAGTGTCAGTACGAATCGACGCATGGTTCCCCGGCTTGCCATCCCGCGTTTTCCGAAAACAATTGACAATCGCCAGTTTATACCAGAATCCACCTATAATTGAAACGGCGTTTTTCCCCAACGCATAGCCAAATCCCGGTGGGCGTTATCATCCAGGTTTTGTTTGTCGTTTGGCCCCGACCCGCGTCCAGCAAGGAAAAATGAGCCGGCAGCGCGTTTTTGCTCCGGCGGTCGAGACGTACGAATGGGGGCGGTGTCACGCCGCTGGCGCTGAGTCGCGTCCACACGACCAATAAAGCCTCACCGGAACCTGCCAACTGCCCGCGCGCCGCACCGCCTACTGCGATTGCGGCGGCCGGCGGACAATGTCGCCGGGCTGCGGTTGCTGGGTGGCGTGGAGGACTTCGCAGGCCGATTGGTTGTCGAAGACATCGAGAATGCGGAGATCGGCAATCCACCGGCCGTTCCGCACCAGTTCGAGGCGGGCGCCTTCCGCGAGGCCGACGTCGCGTCCGCCTTCGACCATAATCCGGTTGTGCGTTGTCGAGACCGAGACCACCTGGCAGGAACCGCCGGCCAGGGTGGTGAGGATGCCGCTGCCGTCGTCGGGTGAGCGGCGGCCAATCT
>JAJBTL010000439.1 GCA_020860865.1 Planctomycetota bacterium
GTGGGTGTGGCTGGCCGGGTGCAGGATGCAGCTCTGGGCGTCGGCTACGTGGGTGGCGATATTGATGTGACGGAGGCTGTCCATCACCTTCGCGGACGCGGCCCGGCCGCCGACGACGCCGAACCCGATAACGCCGGACGACCCGTTCGGCATGTATTTCTTCGCCCGCTCGTAGTGGTGGAACGATTCGAGGGACGGGTAATTCACATACGACACCTTCGGGTGATCGTCAAGGAAACGGGCAATCGCCTCGGCATTGTCGCAGTGCTTTTTCATCCTGAGGGGCAGGCTTTCAAGGCCGATATTAAGGATGAACGCGTTCATCGGCGACTGCACGCAGCCGAGGTCGCGCATCAGTTGGGCCACCGCTTTCGTGATATAGGCGCCGCCCGGACCGAACCGTTCCGTATAGACGACGCCGTGGTACGTTTCGTCGGGCTGGTTCAGGCAGGCGTATTTCTCCGCATGTTTTGTCCAATCGAATTTCCCCGAGTCGACAATGACCCCGCCGAGGCTGGCGCCGTGGCCGTCCATATACTTGGTGGTCGAATGGGTGACGATATCCGCGCCCCATTCGAACGGGCGGCAATTGACCGGGGTCGGGAAGGTGTTGTCGACGATGAGCGGCACGCCGTGACGGTGCGCCGCTTCGGCAAAGCGCTCGATGTCGTAAACGGACAGGGACGGGTTGGACAACGTTTCCCCGAAGACCAGTTTGGTGTTCGGGCGGAAAGCCTGTTCCAGTTCGTCGTCGCCGCAGTCCGGAGACAGGAAGGTGACGTCGATCCCCATGTTTTTCATGGTATGGGCGAACAGGTTGTAGGTGCCGCCGTAGATTTCGGCGGACGAAATAAGGTGGTCCCCGTTCCGGCAGATATTGAAGACGGACAGGAATGTCGCCGCCTGGCCGGAGCCGGTAAGCATGCCGGCGCTGCCGCCTTCGAGGGCGGTGATTTTGGCGGCGATGTTGTCGCAGGTCGGGTTCTGGAGCCGGGAATAGAAGTAACCGGCCTTTTCCAGATCGAACAGCGCCGCCATTTCGTCGCCGGTGGTGTATCGGAATGTGGTACTCTGGATTATGGGCACCTGGCGCGGCTCTCCGTTGCCGGCCTGGTAACCGCTTTGGACACAGAGGGTGTCGATATGGCTCATTATGAATAATCCTTGCCTGGAAAGCGACTGCGTATCGGTATGATACGGACGTAAGAAGTACAAGCTGTTCGATAACTGCCGTATCGTCGTCGTAGACGAGGAAAAAGGTCCGGCAGGCTTGTTTTCGTCCGGTAGTGAGGGCGAAAACACGCCGAGAGGAGCTTTTGACGAAGTATACGGCGGCGAGACGGCAGTTATCGAACAGCTTGTAGTTGTAGAACAACGGAACGGCGGCGTCAAGGGGAATACCGCCCGGAAGCCCGCTCCGCTGTCGGCGGTCAACACCGGTCATACCGGTCGCGTCGCCACGGTACCAATCGGGACAGGCGTTGTTCGTTTTCCTTGTGGAAAACGTGTGGAAACAGTTTACTAACGGGCGGCCGTTTTCCCGATGGTGTAAAGTAACAATTGTAATTGATCCCCGCTGTTCTTTAAAGGACGATTTTATGCGCGTTGGCAATCTGCCCGGCATCCGCCGTTTACCGATGTACTTGAACCTCCTTCGTGAATGCAAAGCCGAAGGCATGGCGACGGTGTCCGCCACCGCCCTGGCGGCGCGGGCGGGTTTGGTGACGTCGGTTGTCCGGAAGGATTTGGAAATGACCGGCGCCACCGGCATCACCGGCATCGGCTACAGCACCGATGAACTCATCGCCGCCATCCAGTCGTTCCTCGGCTGGGGCGAGCCGCTGGACGCCTTCCTTGTCGGCGCCGGCAGCCTCGGTTCGGCCCTCCTCGGCTATCCGGAACTGCGCGCGACCGGGTTGAACTTCGTTGCCGCCTTTGATCCCGATCCAAGAAAGGTCGGGACGACCGTCCACGGCATCGTCGTCCTGCCGCTGGACAAGCTGGAAAACCTCGCCGCCCGCATGGGCATCGGCATCGCCGTCCTCACCGTTCCGTCCGGGACGGCCCAGGCGATGGCGGATATCCTCGTCAAGGCCGGGGTGACGCGGATTTGGAGCTTCGCCAGTGAAATCCTCCAGGTGCCGGACACGGTGACGGTGCAGCGACAGGACCTGTCGGCCGGGCTGGCGGAACTCCTCGTCAAGGCGGCGAAACGGTAGGGGAGGGGCGGCGGTGACGGTACTATTTTTCACGCGTTCCGGCAATGGTTCAACCGGGCACCGGGAAGCGGTCGCGGGAATGCGGCCCCGCCGCCGTGTTCTGAGGCGGCATTACCATGCCTTTTTGTAAATAAAAAAATGCAATAGAAATTGACAAGCCACATTGGCCGGGTATCATTCCCGGTAGAGGCACGATTGTCCCTGTAAAAACGCGTTTTTAGAAATATTGACGCGCTGCCATGCCATTCTTCACGCACGCGCTTTCCGTTACGCCGCCAATTGTGCACGATTGGAACGTGGACGCGAAAGCCTAATCCTCATCGCGGCGCATTTCCGCCCGGCCGTCGGGCCGGGGAAACGCACCGGCGTCCGCCACTTGTTTACGCGCCAGGCATTCACAGCATGGCGGCACTCTCGTCATTTTTCCGCATCCGGCCGAACTGTCACTGCCTCGCCGGAATGGGGAATCCGATGGAACCGCTTCCGATAGCGTGATTCATGGCGGCGTGCGGTTGCGGCGCATGACGGTTTTTTCGACCGGTGGCCGTGGTGGCGCCCCCGGTTTTTCAGCGTTTTCCGTATCGCCTTTTTTGGGCACGGCGGTGCTGAACGCGCCTACGTCTTGGAAGGAGGTGTCAGGATGGTAGCGCCAAAGGGAGAAAGCGGCGGCGGGACTCTCGAATATCTCATGGTCGGCGGCGGTCCCGGATCGTTTATCGGGGGCGTGCATAAAATGTCCCTGGACCTTCTCGGCAAGGGCAGGCTGGTCGGCGGCTGTTTTTCCCAGTCCATCGAGAAAAGCCTCCTTCAGGCCAGGCAATGGGGCGTAGAGGAAGACCGCGTCTACAAAACCCATGCCGACATGTTCAGGGCCGAATCGGCGCGAAGGGCAAAGCCCGATTTCGT
>JAJBTL010000048.1 GCA_020860865.1 Planctomycetota bacterium
CGACTGGAGGAACGCGGCGGCGTCCGGGCGACCGACATGGCAGCGAATGTGGACGAAGAGGGTATTGACAAAATCGGCAAAGACCGGGTCGTTCAGGTGGGTGAGTTTGAAAGAATCGCAGGGCGGGCAATTATCGCCTTCGACATAGATGTAAATCAGTTTGCCTTCGCGGGCGGCCTTGGCCTTGGCGGCCTCGTAGTCTATGGGTTGCCATTGGACTTCGGACGCGCCGGCGGCAAGGGTAAGGGCAAGGAAACAAGCACAAGCGGCAATGACACGCATACAATAACCTCCGGGGAGAACACGGCCGGCAGCGGACGCCTCCGTCATGGACCGGCGCCGCGCCGTCAAAATGACGCTGCGGCATGCCAGTCCCATGCCGGAATCATCGGCTCCGGGACACACTGTCGCGGCCCGTCCTCACCCGGCCGCGTCAGACACCAATGGTATATATTTCAGTCGGGACCGCCAATTATTTCCGTAAATGAATCCGACAATAGCGCCTTCGGGGAGTTTCGGACGGCGGCGCCGACAACACGGTTTTTCAGACCATACTGAATGTCGACGACCGCCGCCGAGCCGTCGCGGTTTTCCGGAAAAATCCAGCCGACTTTTGACGAAAGAATCCAGGAGAGACACCGGGAGCGTCACGGTGTAGCACAGGGTAAAGCACAAGAAATGGCGTTTGCTATGGAAGGAATTGCGCCGGTCAGCGCGGTAACGGCGGTGGTTGCGCCCCGGTCCCGTTGGGTTGCGGCCCCGCCGGCGTTAGTTGCGGTTGAGCCTGCGGCTGGCCGGGTTGCGGCATCGCCGGTTGTCCCTGTTGCGGCTGCGGCTGCCCCGGCTGACCCGGTTGCGGCGCCGGCATTGCCGGTTGGGCCTGACCGGCCGGTTGACCGGGACCAAGTGCCGGCGGCGGCGTGGTCGGTTGGAATCCGGACGCGTCGCCGGGAGCGCGGCGCATGGTCTGGCGGTGGTTTTCGAAAAGGCGAAGCATGGCCTGTGCCGCCTGGCTGTCAGCGGCGCTGCTGTCGCCGGCCAGCCGTTCCAGGGGGGCGGTGTTCCGTATCGTCACCGATTCGCGGAGGGCTTCGAGGAGCGCTTCCCGTGGCGTTCCCTGCGGCGACAGGCAGATGCCGAACACCTGGTCGACATCGCCGAGAGTGGCCGGGAAGCCGCGTAGGCCGAGGCCGAAGACGGCCGGCTCGCGGACAAAAATCGTCCGCGCCCACATGGACTGGCCGGTGAAGGCGAGGTCGCGGTCGATAAAGTTCCAGACAATGTCCCCGTTCAACTCCCTGACCCCGTTTGTCTGGATGACGGTGCCGGGCACCCGGAGCCGGTAGCGGTAGGCGGTGTCCGGCAACATATAAATCGGCATGACCGTGCCGGTCAGGTAGGTCCCGAACGAACGCGGCACCAGGGACGCCATCTTGGCGATAAAAGCGTTTATGGACCCGTGGCGGGCGGTGATGGCCTGCTGGAGCGAGGCAAGGAGCTCGTCCATGGCGGTTCCGGCCAGCATGTCGGCGGAGACATTGGGCGTGCCGGGGCGGGGTGGACAGAGCTGTTGCGCCAGCCGGGTGCCCCATTCCTTGAGGCGGCGGACATTTTCCCGCTCGAGATCCGGCGTCCCCGGTTCGGCCAGTTCCAACCCGTCGCGGCGGGCCTCGGCCCGCATGAACATGTAGATTTCATAATCTTCGCCCGGTGACGTCACCCCGCTCCGCTTGGCGCTGTGGATGGCCCAGGCCCCGGCGTAGATCCGCCGCAGCTTGGCCGGCAGATCGTTATGGAGCCAGGCTTCGAGGCGGGACATGTCGTACCGTTGTCCATACTTCGCCTTGAGGACCGCCATGAGTTCAGGCACGACGAGGCGGAGGAGTTCCGTCAGGGCCGCCTCGCCGTCTTCCTGGCTTTGGACAATGTCCGTGAGGGTCTCGTCGAAATCGGCGAGGACAAACAGCACCATGTCCATCACCCGAAATGAAAAGACATTTCCGGACAGGGCGGTGGCGCCCGGCGTCACCCGGACCAGGTCCGACGGGATGAGTTCATAACTGTCGAAGGTGCCGGCGAGGAAGGCCTTGTCCGGCTGGACGGCATAGGTCTCGTACAACTCGGCCGGCGGCAACTGGAAATAATCGGCCAATCGCGGCCGCTGGTGGGGGTATTCCGGGTTGGGCCTGGCGTCCATCCTGACGACGCGCCCGCACGAGTAGTCGGGGAAAATCTCCGTTTCGACCGTGCACAGGACAATGGGCGCACAGCCAGCCACCAGGCTGACACAACATGCGAACACCACGATTACGTGGTGAATATGGCGACGCATATGGCCGAACATGTCCCAGTATCCCCCGGTGTCCAGAAATGAAACGGTCCCATTGTAACCGGTTTTTCCGCAAGCGCAAGGGCATTTCCCAAGCCCGACCAGCCATCGCCGACCTCGCCAATCAAATCCAGCCAAGCCGTCAGACACCACATCCAGACACTTAATCCACACCTGTCCACATCGCGAACCATACCGACCATTTCCCTGGTTATTTTTTAATGCTACGAATAGTAGCAAAAATGTTGTCTGCCAGTGAATAACCCCCGTAATCAATCCTTCGTTTGTCCCACCACAACCACCAAAAATGGTTATTAAAAATACCCTATATAGGTAGTGCCCGTTAATTTCCCCCAAAAAGCCTTCCGATAAAGAATGTTATGCGGTTTGATAACGATTTGGGTGATTAAGTTGGCCATTATAAACCCTTAAAAATCGGTCGTGGACTGAACCATTGACATTGAAAAGATACAAAAAACTTCATCCAGATACCATAAACGCTGAACAAAAAAGGCGTCTAAGCCAGTCGCTGCCAATGGTATAGACCTGAACCATGTATCCATAGTGGTGAAAAATTCTCAAATTGATTAGTGGATTTTCGGACAACGTGTTTCAACTGTCTAGAAGTTTATATACGTAATCGAAATTTAGAAAGGATAACGACTAAGCTAAATTTACGAAAACAATGGAATACGCGGTATCGTCATTAATTGCAACGCCTGATGTAATCCGTGGTACGAAACAAACGGTAAAAAAGTGGCGCCGTGCATGAGGCGAAAGCCACGATGGGGCAGT
>JAJBTL010000324.1 GCA_020860865.1 Planctomycetota bacterium
AGTTGCGACTGCTGAACGATAAGTCCGCCGTCCAGAAGCGACTTGAAGTCGACAAAGCGGAGCGGGGCGTAGTCGCGGATTTTGTCGAGGCGGTCGATACGAATGACCCGGAGGTTTTTCTTTTTCCTGAACACTTCAAGGGCGTCGCCGTCGTAATCCGGGGCGGCGACGACTTCGAGGTAGTTGGCGGCCATGCGTTCGGCCGCGTCCCGGTCGACCCGGACATTGAAGACGGCGGCGCCGCCAAAAGCGGCCAGCCGGTCGGCGGCATTGGCCCGGTCGTAGGCGTCGGCGGCGGTGCTGCCGTAGCTGGCGCCGGACGGATTATTGTGTTTCATAATCATCGCTGCCGGCCTGGCGTCCAGGTAGCGGAGGACATTGAGGGCGGAATCGACATCGGTGAGGTTGGTTTTACCGGGATGCTTGCCGAACTGAAGAAGGCCTTCCTCGGAGAGGCATGAGACGAGGCCGTTCCCCGGGGTGATAAACTGGCACTGGCCGAGGCTGAGGTTCCCGGACACCAGTTCGTAGAGGGCGGCTTCCTGGCCGGGGTTTTCGCCGTAGCGGAGGCCTTTTTTGATATTTTCGCCATCGTCGTCGATGACCCAGGCGCGTTTTCGGTATACGAGTTTTTGATCGCCCCAGGAAATGGTCAAATCTTCCGGGAAATTGTCGTCCATGACTGTTCTGTACATGGATTTAATGTCTGCCATGGTACACCTTGCCGAATGCCGGACAATAGAAAGTGATCCGCCTCGGCGGCCCGAGGCGACGAACTCTACAATCTTAAGGAAAACACGTAGAGCGTCAAGGGGTTGACGTAAACGGCACCACGGTGGAAAATACCACTCCGTGCAAATCCCGGCCCGAGGCGGCGACGTTCCGGTCGGTTAAACCGTAATCATATGTAATCCGTTAAGGCGTCGACGGTCGCCACGTATGAACATCCAGACAAGGAACAACGAATGTCAAAGAAAGCCCTGGTGGCGCCGTCCCTGTTGGCGGCCGATTTTCTCCATCTCGCCGACGATATTGAAAAAGTCACCGCCGCCGGCGCCGACATGCTCCATTTCGACGTCATGGACGCACACTTTGTGCCAAACCTTTCGTTGGGAACGGCAATGCTCGCCGCTGTGCGGAAATTCAGTTCCCTCTACCTCGACGTCCACCTCATGATGGACAACCCGGACAAGTATCTGGACATTTTCGCGGAAGCCGGCGCCGACGGCATATCGGTCCATCTCGAAGTGTTCCCGGAGCCGGACGCCATCCTCCAGGCCATCGGCGACCGGGGCAAGACCCGGGGCCTGGTCCTGAATCCGGACATGCCCATCGGGTCACTCCGGGGCAAACTCGCGAAGGTCGACCGCCTCCTCCTCATGAGCGTCTATCCCGGTTTTGGCGGGCAGAAGTTTATCGAGGAATCCTACGACCGCATCCGGGAAGCGCGGAAACTCATCCAGGATGAAGGCCGGGACGGCGCCATCGAACTGCAGGTCGACGGCGGTGTCACCCTCGACAACGCCGCCGCCATCCTCGCGGCCGGGGCCGACTGCCTCGTCGCCGGCACCGCCGTGTTCCGGGCGGACGACCCGGTGGCGGCGGTGAAACGGCTCCGGGGGGAGTAGCCCGGTGCCTGGTCACGAGGCGGCTTCGCCGGCCAAAATAAACCTGTTCCTCGAGGTGGTGCGGAAGCGGGCAGACGGATTCCACGAACTCGATTCGGTCTTTGCCGAAATCGACCTCGCCGACACCATCCGGGCCGAAGTCGTCCGGGGGGACAGCGCCATCGTCCTCGAGTGCGACGATCCGGCCATTCCCTGCGACGAATCCAACCTCATCGTGCGGGCGGCCCGGGCACTACAGCGGGAAGCCGGGGTGACGGACGGCGCGCGGATTTTCCTCCAGAAACGCATCCCGCCCGGGAGCGGCCTCGGCGGCGGAAGCGGCAACGCTGCTACCGCCATCCGCCTCCTGAACGACGTCTGGCACTGCGGCATTGCCCCGGAGCGGCAGGTGGAAATCGGGGCGGAACTGGGATCGGACGTGCCGTTTTTCTTTCACGGCGGCGTCTGCCGCATTGGTGGGCGGGGCGAAGTGGTGATGCCGATCCACTCCTTACGCTCGCCGCTCCGCATTGGACTTCTGTTAACAGGCGTGCATTCGGACACGGCGGCGGCGTACCGGAACATCGTTCTGCCGACGCCGGCGACGCTCCGGTCGTCGACCGATTTTGTACAGAGTTTGGCCCATGGCGATATCGCCATCCTGAACGCGGCGGCGTTCAACCGGTTTGAAAAAACCGTGTTCACGGCGATACCGCGCCTTGACGAAATTCACGATACGGCGGAAGGACTCCTCTCCCGACCGGTGCGGATGAGCGGGAGCGGGTCGTCACTGTGGTTTTTCCTGGATGAATCCGAATCGGTCGACGACCGGTTCCTTGTCTGGTGCGCACAGAATAACATCGGTTTTCATGAAGTCAGGACTGTGACGCCGACATATAACTGACGGCACCCGCCATCCTCCGTAATCCAAATATGGTTTCAGACCACCGAGGCAAGCCGCTACTCCAGCCGAATGGCATCCGCCATCGCCACCGCCCGGGCTGTTTCCTTGACGTCGTGGACGCGGACGACATCGGCGCCGGTGAGGCTGGCGATGACGGCGAGGGCAAGGCTGCCTTCGAGTCGCTCCTCCGGCGGCAGGTCGAGGGCGTCCGCGATCATCCGCTTCCGGCTGAGGCCGACCAGCACCGGGTAGCCCATGTCCTGGAACTCGCCGAGGCGAATCAACAGTTCCCGGTTGTGGTGAAAGTTCTTCCCGAAGCCGAAACCGGGATCGAGCCATATCCGGTCTTTGGCAATGCCGGACCGTTCGGCCAGTTCAATTCGCTCCTGAAGAAACTCCTTCACTTCCATTGTCACGTCGCGGTACTCCGGGTCGTTCTGCATCGCGCCGGGCGCGGCCGGCATGTGCATGAGGACGACGTGGGCCTCCGTGTCCGCCGCCAGCTTCGCCATGGCGGTGTTGTGCCGGTCGGCCCGGCCCCAGCCGCTCCGGAGGGCGGTGATGTCGTTTATGATATCGGCGCCCTGATCCAGGACGACGGCGGCGGTTTCCGGGTGGTAGGTGTCGACGGAAATCGGCACGCCGGTCTCGGCCCGGAGGCGGGCGACGACATCGCCGAGGCGGGCAATCTCCTCTTCGGCCGTGACCGTTTCGGCGCCGGGGCGGGAGCTTTCGGCGCCGATGTCTATCATGTCGGCGCCGTTCTTGATCATGTCGAGAGCGAGGGCGGCGGCATCGGCCGGGTCCGGAACGGCGTTCCGGCCGGAAAACGAATCCGGGGTCAGGTTGACAATGCCCATTATCAGCGTTTTGACGCCACGGCGGATCGGATCGGCGTGGCGGAACCGCCACCAGAACTCCTGTTCAGATTCGGATGTCATACGAGAAGTCTCCGCGAGTTTTCATTTATGACGGCCGCGAGATCGGCAGCCGGCATGTTCCGGACATCGGCCAGCCAAGTCAAGGTATCCGCGAGGGCGGCCGGGTCGTCCCGGCCGGAAATGAGGAACGCGTCCGATTCCAATAGCATCCGGTCCTCCGGAATGCGGGCGGCCCGTTCCCGCGCCTTCCGGTTGTCGCGCCGCGACTGGAGCGGACCCTGGGTGAAAAAGGCGCCGCGTTCCGCCAGAATGTCCACCATCTGGTACGGTCCGGCGAACGAATGAATGATAAACAGCCGGGGATCGCCCCGGAGGTAGGCCGAGTCGAGCGTTGCAACCAGTTCCTCCCACGCCTTGACGCAGTGGAGATTGACCGGCCGGTCAAGGGCGACGGCCAGTTCGAGCTGTGCCGCGAGCATTTCCCGCTGCGCTTCAATGTCCGGAAGGCCCTGTCGGTAGCAGTCGAGGCCGGCTTCGCCGAGCCAGGCGCCGGGGTGTGCTTCCAGGCGACGCGCCAATTCGTCCCGCCAGGACGGGGTCTTTTCCACTTCGTGGAAGTGCCACGGGTGGACGCCGAAGGCGGGAACGGTGCCTGGCCACCAGCGTGCCGCCGCCGCCACCGCGTCCCAATCGGCCGGGCCGGTGCCGCAGAGGATGCGGCCAAGGACTGCGTCCGCCGCCGGACCGTCCGAAGTGGCCTGTTCGGATTGCGACACCGGTCCGTCCGGGACAACGGCGTCGGGGTCCGGGTGGGCATGGAGGTCGTAGTACTCTGGCATGTCGCTTCCCCCTTCCTCACCGTGGACGATACCACGAACCGATTCCATAAAAAAGCCGCGACGCCATTTTCACAGCGTCGCGGCTTATTGTACAGGATTGACTAAAGCAATTTAAGAAATTCTGTGAAAATCCGGGTTAGGCGCTGTGAGAGCATGTTATTAAAATGCGTCTCGTCGCGCCATACTTCGTCAAAATCGGCTCTCGGCATGTTTTTTGACCCTCACCGCCGGTCAAAAAACAAGCCTGCCGCCTCTTTTTCCTCGTCTGACACGACGATACACAATTTAATAACACGCTCTAAGGAGCGGTAGGGTGCTTTTTCCGGTAGTTTGGAAAAAGCACCCGCGAGCGACTGGATGCGACTAACCCGGATTTTTCACGAAAATTCTTAAATTGCTCTACTCGACTGGAACAAGGCGCTTACTGGTCCGGCCTTCCAGTTCCCGTTTCGTTTCCACGAGCGAATACACCACCGGCACGACGAGGAGGGTGATAAGGGTCGACGTGAACAAGCCGCCGACCACCGCCCGCGCCATCGGCGCCTGGGCCTCGCCGCCGTCGCCCCAGCCAAGGGCCAGGGGAACGAGGCCGAGGATGGTCGTGAGCGCGGTCATGAGAATCGGCCGGAGGCGGCGGCGGCCCGCTTCCTCGAGAGCGCTCCGGACATTGAGGCCTTCCCGGCGGCGAAGGAGGTTAGCGTAGTCGACAAGGATGATGGCGTTGTTGACGACGATGCCGCCAAGCATGATGCAGCCGATCATGGATTGCATATTGATGGTGGTGTTGGTCATGAACAGCATGACAAGGACGCCAATCGCCGCCAGCGGCACCGAGAACATGACGACAAACGGGTCGCGGAGCGATTCGAACTGGCAGGCCATTACCATGTAGACAAGGACAAGGGCGAGGACGACGCCGAAGGTGAGGTCGAACATCATGTCCTGCTGGTCTTCGTATTCGGTGCCGTACTCGAGGGAGAAACCGCTCGGCAGCGGAATGTTCCGCATCTCCTCCTGGAGATCGGCCATGACCGATCCGAGGGCGCGTTCGCCGGACAGGGCGGCGGCGACGGTGGTGACGCGCTGCTGGTTTTTCCGTTCAATAACGGTCGGGCCGCGATCGTCGACAATTTCCACAACGTTCCGGAGTGACACCTGACGACCGTCCGCGTTCCGGATGGACAGGCTGAGGAGTTCTTCCAGAGACATCTTTTCGGAATCGACGAGCCGAACGTTAATCGGGTATTCCTTCCCATCGACCCGGTACTCGGCCGCTTCTTTCCCGGCCATGGATATTTCCAGGAAGGTGGCGATGTCCTGAATCCACAGGCCGAGGTCGGCCGCCTTCCGCCGGTCTATCCGGACCTGCGCCTCGGGTACCCGGCCTTCCCGGGTGATGCGGGCGTCGACGACGCCGGGGATGCCGCGCATGACTTCGAGAGCCTGGTGGGCGAGGGCCAGGGACAGGTCCATGTCGTAACCGCGAATCTCGACGACAACCACCGGTTCCGTCGACCCGCCGCCACGGCCGAAGGAACGGCCTTCGGAGACGCGGATTTCCATGCCGGGGACGTGGGCGAACAGCCGCCGCAGGTCCTGCGCCACCTGTTCCGTCGTCCGGAGGCCGGCGCGTTGGCGTTCTTCCCGGGTGCCCATTCGGACATTGACGGAGGCCTGGTTGGTGGCGACGCCGCGCCAGGAACTACCGCCGACGGAACTGATCATCGCCACCGTTTCCGGGACGTTTTCAAGAATCGCCCGTTCCAGTTCCAGCGTCCGTTGGCTCATAAGGTCCAGACGGATGCCGGTTTCCATCTCGGCGTCGACGGTGATGTTGCCTTCGTCCGTCTTCGGCATCTGTTCGACATCGATTTTCGTCATCAACATGATGGATCCGGCGAGGAACACGAACGTAACGAGAAGGGTCAGCCAGCGGTGGTTGAGGCACCAGTGGATGGCAGCCTTGTACTCGTTTTCCATGGTGCGGAAACCAGATTCGGAAATGGCAAAAAGTCGTTTGGCAAAACCTGATTGCTCCTTGCCTTCCTGGAGGCGCATCATCCGGGTGGCAAGCATCGGCACGAGAATGACCGCCGCCGCCAGGGAGCAGATGAGGGAAAACGCCACAACCATGGCGAATTCACGGAACATCAGCCCGGCCATGCCTTCCAGGAACACGAGGGGGAGGAAGACGACAAGGGTCGTCAACGTGCTGGCGATAATCGCCGCGAACACCTCGTCCGTGCCCTTTTCCGCCGCTTCGGCCGGGGACAGTCCTTCCTCCTCCCGGATACGATAAATGTTCTCGAGGACGACGATGGAGTTGTCCACCAGCATGCCGACGCCGAGGGCAAGGCCGCCCAGGGTCATCAGGTTCAGGGACATGCCGTCCAGGTAGAGGACGGCGAAGGTGGCGATAATCGACACCGGAATCGACACGGCAATCACCAGGGTCGACAGGACGTTCCGGAGAAACAGGAGAACGAGGATAATCGCCAGTCCGCCGCCGGTAATGGCGGAGGTGGAGACGTTCGATATCGAGTTGTTAATGTAATCCGCCGAGTTCTGGATTATCCGGATATCGAGGTTGGTGTACTGGCGCTGGAGCCGCTCGAGTTCTTCCACGACGCGGCCGGCGACCTGCACGGTGTTGGCGCCGGACTGGCGCATAATCGCCACGCGGACGCCGTCCTTCGCATTGATGCGGGAGACGCGGCGCACCCGGTTCATGCCGTCCGTCACCGTGGCAATGTCCCCTATCCGAATCGGCACACCGTCCCTGACCGTGATGACGGTCTGCCGGATTTCCTCCACCGAGGCGAATTCGCCCGGTGCGCGGATGGTGACCTCGAGGTTGCCGACATCGACATAGCCGGCCGGGCGGTTGATGTTGGCGCGCTGGAGGACCGTCATCACCTGGTCGAGGCTGACGTTCATCGCCTTCAGCCGGTACGGGTCGATGTCGACAGACACTTCCCGTTCGCGGCCGCCGAAGATGGTCATGGAGGCGACGCCGTTAATGGACTCGATGCGGAACTTGATCTGGTCCTCGATGAGCCGGCGCATCTCCACCGGGTCCATTTCGGACGAGATGCCGATGAAGACGATGGGCGTGGCGGCGAAGTCGAACTTGAAGAGGGTGGGCCGCTCGGCATCGTCCGGCAGGCGGTTGATGACCTGGTCGATACGGTCGCGGATGTCCGAGACGGCGACGTCGAGGTCGGTGCCCCAGGCGAATTTGACCGTGACGTTGGAGTTTCCCTCGGACGAATTCGACGTCACCTCTTCGGCGCCGGGGACGGCGGCCATGGCTTCTTCAATCGGGCGGGTAACGAGTTCTTCGACAACTTCCGGACTGGCGTTCTCGTACTCGGTCTGGATACTGATGACCGGGTTCGTGATGTCCGGCATGAGGTCGATAGGCAGTCGCACCAGGGAAATGCCGCCAATAATGACGACAATGAGCGTCACCATCGTCGTGAAGATGGGCCGGTGGATTGAGAATTTGGCTATGTTCATGCGCCGTCCGCCGTGTCGGCGATGCTGCTGCCGCCGCTGCCGGCCGGAGACGGGTCGCGGGGCGCGGCCCCGGCGACGCGGACGTTGATGCCGTCTTTCAGAAGATGCTGGCCGAGGACGACCACCTCGCGGCCGAGGAGGCCGTCGGCGTTCACCAGTTCAACATAGGGCCCGTCGACAATGCCTTCGGTAACGGGCTGGAAGGTGACGGCGTCCTGGTCGTCGTTGACGATATAGACGCCGCGGAGGCCGTCGTCCCGGCGGACAACCGCGGCCAGCGGGGCGGCGATGGCGTTGTCGGCCCGTTCAAATTCGATGGTGGCGCGGACAAACATGCCGGGCTTGAGGGCGAGGTCGTAATTGTCGACAGCCACCTCGACCTCGGCCTCGCGGGTCAGGTCGCTGAGTTCCTAGGGAATGCGGGAAATCCGTCCCGGAAAACCGCGTCCCGGAAAGGCATCCGTCGTCACTGTTACCCGGTCGTTCAGGCGGAGACGCGGATACTGTTTTTCACTGACGGAGATGACCGCCCGTACCGTATTGATATCGAGGACGGAAAGGATGGGCGTATTCGCCGCTATCATGGCGCCGGCGTCGTACCAGCGTTGGCCAATGACGCGTTCGTCCGGCCCGTCTTCCCAATCGGCCCGGACGCGGGTGTAATTGAGGATGACCTTGGACGTGTTGAGGGCCGCTTCGGCCAGGCGGACCTGGGCGACGGCGGTTTCGTATTTGGCCTCGGCGGCTTTGAGGACGGCGTCGATTTTGTCGAATTCCTGTTCCGAAATGACGCGTTCGTCCCGGAGATTTTTGGATCGGTCGTAGTCGCGGCGGGCGATAGTGAGTTGCGCTTCGGCATCCTGGGCCGTCGCCTGGGCGACGAGGAGGGAGGCCTCTTCCTCTTCCACCGCGAGAATGCGTTCGTCGTCGTCGAGGACGGCGAGGACGGCGCCACGGCGGACAACGTCGCCGGCGTCATAGTTGAGGCTCCGGATAATGCCGGCTATTTTCGGCGCGGCGTCGAAGCGTTCTTCCGCCTTGATGGTGCCGGTAAAGACAACCCGGTCGCCGAGATCGGTCTGTTCGATACGGGCTGTCTCAACCGCGACAATGCCGAGACCGCGACGCGGTCCGGAGGCGGCTTTCGTATCGGTGGTAAAATACTTCCACGCGACCACGCCGACAATGGCCGCGAGGATGCAGATAATGATGATTTTCCGCATGAAACCTCCGTAAACCGGTAACCCGGCTTAGTTTTCTTGACATTTGGGGGAGGGCGGCATACCATTTTCCGCCACCCGAGCCGTTATTTAGAATCCATCGATATAGAAAGTATCTATATATCGTCGGCCAAAATCCTGCCGAAATTCAGGGCGATGGGTTACGGCTTCCGTCTTTCTAGTGTGAGGCAGGTGATTGATATGTCAAAAAAAATAATAAAATCGTCATTTAATCCAGAGATACTCCAGAATATCCGTTTTCTCATGCTCGATGTCGACGGGGTGATGACAGATGGTTCCATCATCTACTCGAACTCCGGCGAAGAGTGTAAAGTCTTTGATGTCAAGGACGGCGCCGGCCTGAAGTACTGGGTCCGGGCCGGTCATGCCGCCGGCATCGTCACCGGCCGGGGCGGCGCCATGGTCGAACGGCGGGCGGCGGAACTGGACATCGCCTACCTGGAAATGCGGGCCTTGGATAAACTTCCGGCGTATGAGGGCATCCTTGCCGCCGCCGGGGTCGGTCCGGAAGAAGTGGCGATGATCGGGGACGATCTTCCGGATCTGCCAATACTGCGCCGTGTCGGCTTCCCGGTGGCGGTCGCCGACGCGGTGGACGAGGTGAAGGAAGCGGCGGCGCTGGTAACAGAAAGAACAGGCGGAAAAGGCGCGGTCCGGGAGGTCATCGAGTATATACTCAAGGCCCAGGGCCGGTGGGACGGGATAATGGACCGGTATCTTCGGCCATAATCGCGTATCCGAGAATACATTTTATTGTATTGCTGTCGGAAAAGCTGGAAGCGGTTCCCCTTGCGCCACGGCTGCGTATCCGTATACTATTCTGTTTCTGAAACCATATGCGTGTGAACAGGAAAACGACGCCTCGGCGCGCCCGGCGTATCGGGTGTGGCGACGGCTGTCGTCCGGGACACAACATCTATGCACACACCTCACCGACGGCGGCGCCTGGTCCGGGCCGCCCTGTTGCCGCTGGCGGCGTTTCTCGTGCTGGCGGCGTCGATGTCCGCCGTCGCCGGCGAAACGAGCCAGGCCCAGCCGTATGAAAAAATCCGCTATCCGTCCTTCAAGGACGGCCGCCTGGAAACGCTTCTCGAAGCGGATCAGGCCGAAGCCTACGACCTCACCGTCGGCACGCCTCGGATAAACCTCCGGAACGTCATCATCACCCTCTACGACAATTCCCCGGAAACGCGGGCCCGGACGCCGGAAGATCAACCGCTTCCGGTCAGGATGGTGATAACGAGCGATCGCGGGTATTTCACCCGCCGTCCACCGGAACCGGGTACGCCACCGGAAGAAATCGCCAACCTCGAAGGCAATGTCATCGTCCGCCAGATGCGCGTCTCCCCGGACCCAATCCGGAACCCGGAACGGCGCCGCCGCCTCGACCCGAATATCGAAACGGAAATCCGCTGCCAACACGCCCAGTGGAACAACACCCTCCGCAAACTGAACGGCGACGGGGATGTCGAATTCATCCACGAGGACAGCCGCATCACCGGCACCGGTTTCCTCTACCTCGCCGACGACGAGGCGCTGACGACGAGCTCGTCCAGTTCGAATATCAAGGACTGGGGCGGCATCGTCTTCATCGAACACAACGCCCAGATGGAAATCAACCGGGAGGACAGCGCCGGCCTGCCGGAACGCACCACCATCACCTGCAAGGACACGGCCAGCTACAAACTCCGGGAACGGGAAATCCAGTTCGAACGGGATGTCCGCGTCCGGCGCCCGGGGCTGGTCATCGAGTCGGACATCCTCAAGGTGTTTCTTCGCCGGGAAGACGATCCGGGTCCGGAAGGCGCCGGTCCGGACACGCCCCTTCCCGGGCAGGTCAGGTCCATTGTCGCCACTATCGGCAAGCGGCCGGGGTCTGTCGTCGTCACCGGTTATAAAATCGACGAAAAGCGCGGGACCGAAATTGTCCAGTACACCGCCAAGAGCGGTCGCGCCGACTACGATTACGATACGAACCGCATCAACCTCACGGACAGCCGGGAACAGCGCTGGCCCGAGGTCGAGTTCGGACCCGACCGCGACCGTATCACCGACGGCAACCTTACCTTTGTCTTTTCCCAGGTCCGTCCGGCCCCGACACCCGCCGACGCCCTCCGGCCCGACCCGCGTACCGCCGGCCAGGGCGAGACCGTCCTCGACAGCCTCACCACCTTCGGCGGCCGGGGCGAAGTCGTCCTCCGTACCCGGCGCCAGGAAGACCGGGGACCGACCATCCCGACCATTGTCAATTATACCGGCGAAATGAGCTATAACCGGACCGAGGGCCGCATCCGCTTCCAGGACAACGTCAACCTCCGCCGGGGCGATTTGGCCATCGTCTCCGCCATCCTCGACATCCGCCTCAGTTCCGACGGCATCGCCATCGAGCCGAGCCAGGTCAACCGGATCATCGCGGAAACAGATGTCGAGATCCATTCCGGCGCTTACCACGCCCGGGCCCAGCGGGCCGAGTACGACATCTACTCGGGGCCTATCGGACCGGTCGGCACCGGCCTCGACACGCTCCGCCTGTTCGGCCCGCCCCAGGGCACGCCGCCGCATCCGTGGATACGGGACGAAGCCGGCAACCAGATTACCGCTCCGGAAATCCACATGCAGCGCCTCACCACCGAGGCCGGCCACCGCGACCAGCACCTCATGGTCGCCCGGGGCGGCGTCTCGGTGTGCGATTTTGTCAATATTCCGGACGATCCGGCGGAACGGCCGAAGGTGGTGTCGGTGAAATGTTCGAGCGGCATGGAATACAATCAGTCGTCGAAAAAGGCTAGGTTCGAAGGTCAGGTCATGGTGACGTCGGACGATCCGGAAGACAACTATGTCCTGACAAGCGACCGGCTGCTTCTTGATTTCGAGGAATCGCCCGATCCGGAACGGCCGGGCGAATTTGAGACGTGGATACGCCGCATCACCGCCGAAGGGAGCGCACGCCTCATGCAGGACAACCGCACCTGCGAGGCCATTAACATTATTCGCGACTTCCCGACCCCGGACCCGCATTCCGGAGACATATATCTCCAGGGCGCCGCCGGCCAGGCCGGGGTGCCGGCGCAACTGGCAGTCTACCGGGAACAGGTCGGCGACCAGATCGGCTCCATGTTCGCGGCGCCGCTTATCAAGTCGACTTCCCGGGGCGATCTTATCCAGGCGAACGGCCCGGGCCAGTTGTCCACGCCCGAGGAAGGGTCGACGGCGGCGGTGCCGCTCCGGGCGGAAATCCACTTTGAAGGCGCAGCCAGTTACGAATCCGTCCTCGACGGCACCACCAGCGAGGCGCGGTTCTGGGGCGGCGTCGTGCTCCGGCATCCGTCGCGGAACGTCTACGTAACGGCCGAGGAGATGGACGCCAGGTTTATCCGCGATTCGTCCGGGCCCGGCACCGGCCTGTCCACCGACATCGAGGTCGAACGCATCGGCCGCCTGCGCCGGGTCGAGGGCCGGATCAACGTCCGCCTCGAACACCTCGCCTCGGACGGCACCCGGAACGCCGCCGCCGGCGATGTCGGCGTTGTCGAATTCACCACGACCGGCAACATCATCCGTCTCCTCGCCGACCGCCAGCAGGACAGCCGCCGGTTCGTCATGGCGATGGACGGCAAGGGCATGATTATCCGGTCGCCGGAAATCGAGGTGCGGGAAGGCCAGGGAATCACCCGCGCCGCCGGACCGGGCGATCTGCAGATTCCCGCCGATCAGGCCGGCGGCGGCATGGCCGGCGTGCCGACCCGCGTCCTCTACGGCGAGAGCGGTTCCCTCGTCTACAACGAACTCGCCCTTAATATCAGGGTCAACGACAATGTCCGCATCGTCCAACCGGGTCCGGACGGCGGCTGGTCCTACCCGAGCCTGGACGGCATCTGCGACCGGCTGGAAATCACCCTCTACGAGCCGCCGTCGGCGGGGATTACCGGGGAAGACGCCCTGACCCGGGTGTCACGGATGGATGCGGTGGGGAATGTCCTCCTCCGGGTCTATGCCGATCCGCCGGCGAACAACCCGTCCCTCGAGTGGTTCCGCCGGCCCGGCACGACCTTCTTCACCCGGGGCGATCAGGCGTTGTACGATGTCCGGGGCGGGGAAATCGCCATTTTCTGCCACGACAACCGCCAGCCGCAGCTTCTCCTGAACATTGTCGACGACAATGGCGCTTCCCGGCGCCAGCGCCTGAAGGCGGACCGCTTTGTCCTCCATCCGAACACCCAGCCGAGGCGGTGGAACTTCGTCGGCGAAATGGAATCGAACACCATCGGCGAAGGCGAGCCGTTTGATTTTACACCGGATTGATAAAGCTGTAGCCGGTCACTGCGCCTCGGGCGTGCCCCAAGCTTGCCCAAGTCGACCTGGCCGGGACGTCGTGTCCACAAGGAAAGTTCCGGAGAGTCCCACTGGTGACAATCGTCATCACTGTGTACAATGGGAGTAAAGCCCTACACTAGACAAAACGCCTGCCGTACAGGCAGCGCCGCCATACTCAGGATTTGCCATGACACTCGAACCGGACGAAACCTGCATCGCGACAGCCGCCCGGCTCCTGGCCGAAGACCGGCCGGAGGCGGCGTTGCAGCTTCTTTTCGACGCCTGGAGCGCCGAACCGGACAATCCGGAACTGGCCATCTCCTACGCCTCCCTCCTCGCCCGGGTTGGGCGGGAAAGCGAGGCCGAGGATCTGTTTTCCTCCCTCGCCGACGACTGCCCGAAGGACGGCCGGGTGTGGAATAACTGGGGCTACCTCCTCCTCACCCGGGGCGAAACGGACCGGGCGGTGCGAAAATTCGAACTGGCGATTGAACTCTGTCCCGACGACTTTGAGGCCATAGTCAACATGGGTATCGCTCTCGACCGTCTCGGGAAATCCGACGAGGCATTGGCCTATTACCGCCGGGCGACGGAACTGCAACCCGATTCGGCGGTGCTCCACAACAACATCGGCGCCGCCCTGTGGCGGTCCGGGAAAGGCGAGGAGGCGCTGGCCGCCTTCCGGGAAGCGCTCCGCCTCAATCCCCGCGACGCCTCCGCCGCCAACAACATGGGAATCATCCGGCTGGCCCAGGGCGAGTTCGCCGAGGCCGAAGGCTTTTTCCGCCAGGCCCTGGCCATCGACCCGGACAGCCAGGCCGCCAGGCGCAACCTGGCCGCCGCCACCCGGTCCCGCCGCCAGGCGCGGAAGGGTTCAGCCGTTACCGAGGAAAACAACGAATGTCAAGAAAAGCCGCGCTCATTGTTTTAACCGTCCTCCTGCTCTGCTGCTCCGTGGCCGACGCCGCCTTCCTGGGCATTGGCCGTAAGGGCGGCCGGAAGGGCGGCATGTTCCCGCAGGACGGCGACGTCCCGGAACTGCTGCTGGACGGCAAGGTGCTGACCTACAAGGGCGACAAGTTCCAGGAACTGTACGGCACCGCCGGCAACCGCTATATCCAGTTCGGCATGGTCGAAATGATGTCGGCGAACTATATCTACGGCGCGCCGAAACGCCGGGTCAATATCGAAATCGCCACCATGGAAAACGCCACCGCCGCCGCCGGCCTGTTCCATCATCATCGCGGAAAGATAGTCACGGGCCAGGGCGAACGGCTCAATGTCGGCGCCGAGGGCGTCCTCGACGTCGGTCGCGAACGGCGGAACCTCTATTTCTACCGGGCCAATTACTTTGTCAAAATTGTCTATTCGGGCCGGCCGCCGGTGCCGTCCCTCATGCCTATCGCCGATTTCATCGACGGCCGCCTCCCGGCCGGTCGGGACGAAAAACCGGACGGGTTCAAATATATCGATATAGAAGGTATCAATGCGGACACCATCGCCTTGACGCCCGGTTTCACCTTCAATATCTCGTTCCTCCCGCCGTCCGTGTGGGCAAGCGCTCCGGCCGGCGGCAGCCCGGCCAGCGACCTGTTTGTCGTCACCCGCCTGAAGGACAAGGAAGCGGCGGAACTCTACCAGGACTATTTTTCCTATCTTCGGCTCCATGCCGAATATGTCGAGGAATACCGGGATGGCGACATCCGCTACGTCAAGGCGGTCGATCCGAACCAGGGCCGCGTCCTCTTCACCAGTTATAAAAACGCTCTCATCATCGCCGCCCGGCCGGACGGCTACGAAAAGGGCGAGGTGCTTATCGAACGGGTTATGGAAAAGATCGACGAAAACCGGAATGTCGCCTCCGGCGGCGGAAGCGGCGGCCGGCGGAGCATTCTTCCCTGGCGGCGACGGACCGTGAGCGAAGAGCGGGATGAGTCGCGTTCGGCACGCCAACCGGAAACCGCCGCTCCGGCCCGTTCGGCCCGCTCGGACCGTTCGTCAACGGCGGATGCCGCGACGGAATACGAAGATGGCTTAGGCGGCTTCGACGATTTCGACATCGCCGGGACATTTGACCGTGATGCCGATTTCGAAGCCGCAACCGGGTCCACCGGGTCTAAAGCGGAAACCGACGGCGGCACCCTGTGGGAAAGTATGGGCAATGACAGCGGCGGCTGGGAAAGTATCGGCACCGAATCGGACGACGATCAGCCCGGCGTGCCGTTCTTCCTGCCGCCGCCGCCAAGCGGGTAGGAGGGCGCGTCATTCAGCCCGCGCCATTCGGCGAGATGCTGGTTGATGACAACGTGATGCATTACAAAAAACCGTCCCGTTTCCGGGGCGGTTTCTTTATGTAAAGCGGGTCCCTGTGCCTCCCGCGTTGTGGGGCGGGCGTCGTTAATTATTATGCCAGATGTACCCGTTCAGGTAGGTGGTGAAGATGACCCAGAGGATGTACGGGATAAAGAGGATGGCGCTCCACAGGTTGATGTGGCGGGCAATCATGGTGTAGGCGAGGATGACCGCCAGGAGGCCAAGGATGACGATAAGGCCGCCGGCCGAGTTCCACATAGTGAAAAACACCAGGCACCAGACAAAGGTGAGAAGGAGCTGGACAACGAAAAGGGTGATGGCGAGCCGCTTGTCCCGGTGGCGTGAAAGAATGACAAGGCCGACCGAAATTCCCATGAGGATATATAAGGTATTCCAGGCTATCGGGAAAACAATGCTTGGCGGTGTCAATGACGGCTTATTAAGGGTCGGGTACCATTCCGCCACTGATTCGGCCTGGACAAGGCTACTCAGGTATCCGACAAGGAGGCAGGCAAGTATCGGCACGATAAAGGCGGCGGCTTTTTTCATGGTGGTTTCGTTTCATTATCCAGTACTCCCTCACTCTCAAGGATAGCTGTCCAGGCTGACGGTGGCGTCAGTCGCTGTCTTTTTTCCGGAACGGGAGCGTGTCGGGCGACGACGGCGAAACGAAAAAAACCGCCCCGGCAAAGGGGCGGTTGGATATTGCATTTGGCGATGACGATGACGACTAGTCGTCCTTCATGCGTTTCTTCCGTTCAGCAACGACTTCTTCGGCAATCTTCAGCGGCACCACTTCATAGTTTTCGAAGTGCATGGTGAAGCTGGCGCGGCCCTGGCTCATGTTGCGGAGCTCGGACGCGTAGCCGAACATGTTGGCGAGCGGGACGACCGCCTTGATCTGCTGGCCGCTGGCGAGCGGTTCCATACCGCTGATGCGGCCGCGCTTGCCGCAGAGGTTGCCGGTGACGTTGCCGGCGTGTTCTTCCGGCGTGATGACGTTCACCGCCATCATCGGCTCAAGAAGCTGCGGGTTCGCCTTCATAAAGGCCTTCTTGAACGCCATCGATCCGCAGGTGCGGAACGCCTGTTCCGACGAGTCGACTTCGTGGTGCTTGCCGTCAAACAGGGTGACGCGGACGTCGACGACCGGATAGCCGGCCCAGGCGCCCTTGGCGAGGGCTTCGGTGACGCCCTTCTGAACGGCGGGGATATAGTCCTTCGGAATCGCGCCGCCGACGATGGCGTTGACGAATTCGAAGCCGCTGCCGGCCGGAAGCGGTTCGACCCGGAGCGCCACCTGGGCGAACTGGCCGCGGCCGCCGGACTGCTTGGCGTAGCGTTCGTTGATTTCCGCCATGATGGTGGCGGTTTCCCGGAAAGCGACCTGCGGCGCACCGGTCACGACCTCGACGCGGCGCATGCGGTCGATAAGGATGTCGAGGTGCAGTTCGCCCATGCCGGCGATGATCGTTTCGTCCGTTTCCTGGTCTGTTGAGACGAGGAAGGTCGGGTCTTCTTCGGACAACTTCTGGAGGGCCTTGTCGATTTTGTCCCGGTCGCTACGGTCCTTCGCCGAGATGGCGATGGACAGAACCGGAGCCGGAAATTCGATGGCTTCCAGGATGATCGGATCATTTTCGTCGCAAATCGTGTCGCCGGTGACGGTGTCACCGATACCGATGACGGCGCCGATATCGCCTTCATAGAGACAGTCGACCATTTCCTGGCGGTTCGCGTGCATCCGCATGATGCGGCCGATGCGCTGGCGCTTGTTCTGGGTCGAGTTCAGGACGTACGTGCCGGCTTCAAGACGGCCGGAATAGACCCGGACGTAGACGAGCTTGCCGACGTGGCGGTCCGTCATGATTTTAAAGGCGATGGCGGACAGCGGTTCGCCTTCGCCGGGAACGCGGCGGCGGACAGAGCCGCGCATGGATTCACCGATGATCGGCGGCTTGTCGGTCGGGCGCGGCAGGTAGTAGACGATGGCATCCAGAAGCATCTGCACGCCCTTGTTCTTGAAGGCGCTGCCGCAGAGGATGGGGATAATCTTCTGGTTGTGGGTGGCTTTTTTCACCACCTCGCGGAGTTTGTCCGGGGAAATTTCCTGGCCTTCCAGGTACTTTTCCATCAGGCCGTCGTCCTGCTCCGAGGCTTTTTCAAGAAGGTTCATGCGCCACTCGTCGGTGACGGCGCGCATATCTTCCGGCACGTCTTCGACGCGGACGGTGAGGCCTTTGTCCTTTTCGTCGTAGTAGTGGGCCTTGTTGGTCACGAGGTTGATGACGCCGGCGAATTCCGGACCTTCCCCGATCGGTATGGAAATCGGCACGGCATTGGCGCCGAGAACATTCTTGATTTTTTCGACAACGCCGTAGTAATCGGCGCCGACGCGGTCCATCTTGTTGACGAAACAGATGCGCGGAACTTCGTACTTGTCGGCCTGGCGCCAGACTGTTTCGGACTGGGGTTCAACGCCGCCGACGGCGCAGAACAGGCCGACAACGCCGTCCAGGACGCGTAGGGACCGTTCGACTTCGACGGTGAAGTCGCCGTGGCCGGGGGTGTCGATTAGGTTGATCTCGCAATCGCGCCACATAGTGGTGGTGGCGGCGGAGGTGATGGTGATGCCGCGTTCCTGTTCCTGGGCCATCCAGTCCATGGTGGCGGAGCCGTCGTGGGTTTCGCCGATCTTGTGGTTCTTGCCGGTATAGAAGAGGATGCGCTCGGAGCAGGTGGTTTTACCCGCGTCGATGTGCGCCATAATACCGATGTTCCTTACCCGTTCAATAGGGATACTTCTTTCAACAGCCATTTTCGTGTCACTCCTGCAGATTGTCTATGGTGTCCTGGTTCTCGTCAGTCCGACGTTCGCGTTGTATAATGTAGTGCAATAAAATTCAATATATAATGTAGTACGTCCACCCTGGTTTCGGCAGTGCCAGCGTCCGAAAAAAGAGTAAAAAAAACCCGGGACCGAGTCGTACCGGTCCCGACGGGCTGCCGCATGTAAATGCGGACATATCGCGCCGCGCCACTTACGAAAAGCATGTAATAACACCTTGGCTTGTTTGGCGTTCGGCGTTTTTAACGATACTCCAGTAAAAAAATACAAGCCGCGTCATGGCGGCTTGCAACCACTCAGTATACCTTCACGGAGCACGTATGCAAGTATATTTCAAAAAATGCGTGTCATGCCGGGAAATAGTATCCTTCCCGGAATCCGCGTCCGGGTTCCTCACGTGAAGCAATAGCGGTAAATCAGCCAGTGGCTGAAGAATTTCAACCGAATCCAGACAGGTGCAAGGCAGCACGAGCGATCAAACCTTCTTTGTCTCGCGGCTCCGCTTTTCCCATTCCACGCTGATCAGGCTCCGCGCCTCGCCGCCGATGGAGGTGCCGGCCCGAAGGGGAATGGCGGCCTTTTTGCCGCTGAGGACGCATTCCAGCTTGAACCGGCCGTCCGCGTCGGCGTGGACCAGTTTCCCCGCCACCTTCAGTCTCGCCCCGGGGCGCATCCGGCCTTCCAGGGTGAGGGCCATGCGGGTAATGCGGACGCCGGCCTTGGCAAAGCGTTTGGCCTCGATGCCGCCGAAATTCCGTTCCGGCGTCGGTTCCAGGCGGTTGTAGTCGCCGCCGTCCCGGATAACCCGGAACAGATCTCGGCTGGCGGCCGGCGCGATGGGCGGCAGGCCGGACAGGCTTTCCCGGAGATTTTTCGCCGCCTCGAACACCGGGCTGGCAAGGAGGGACAGGTCGTCCGTCTCGCCAAGGCCGTAGGCCTGGACCGGTTCCACCTCGGCGCTTCGCGCCGCCGGTTCCGGAGCGGCGGCGGGGAGTTGGGGCGGCTGTTCGCGGCTTTCACCAATAAGATCGTCAAACAGGGCGCGGGCGTTCGCCACCCTGGCGCTGGCCAGAAGCGACCGGTACCAGGCGAAGGCGTCCGCGCTTGACGTCATGGACGAGGCCAGGCGGCTGGCCCAGCCGGTGCGTACCTCCCGGGCCGGAAGCATCTGGTGCCGGACCGGCCGCGCGGCTTCGAGCCGGATCGGCGTCGCCAGCGGCAGGACAAGGAACGGCGTCCGGGCCGCGACCGGCACGGCCGGAAGGGCGGCCAGACGGGCGCGTTCCCGCTGGCGGTCGTGGAATTCGCGGCGGAGAATCTCCCTTTCCCGTGGCGCCAGGGCCGGAGCGCGGCGAAGGGCGCGGGGGCCGGTGGCGAGGAACGACCGGTACAGTAAATGGACGACGAGTTCCGCCTCGATGTCCCGGTCCTCATGATCCGGCCGGGCCAGTATCCAGGCGCGGGCGGCAACGTCGGCTTCGGCGTCCCACTCGGCGCGACGGGACTTCCGGAGAATGGTTTTGATGGTATCGCCCTGACCGGCCGGGCCTTTGCCGTCCCGAGGAAGGTCGACGCAGTTGGTGCGGGCGAGTTGCAAAAACCGGCCGTCGGCATGGAGATAGCCAAGGTCGACGACATAGGTGCGGTCGCTGGCCCAGAACTGCACGGTGCGGCCGAGATCGTCGAAGTTGACGTCGAGGTCGAACGTGCTGTTCCATCGGCCCGAGTCCGGGTCGAGCCCGGTGACGTCGTAAAAGCGGAGGATGGGCCGGGGTTTTTCCAGCCGGGCGAGGACGTCCTCGAGGTTGTCAAGAAGATGGTTGTCCCACCAGAGGCGGGCGGTTTTCGGATTGACCGGGGTCAGGCCGGCCTTGAGCCGCGATGCGTGGCTGGTCGGCCGCAGAGCATCCAGTGTATCCCGGAGGACCAGTATCGGCAGGGTGCCTGGCCGGACCGGGCCACGGCCGAGGCTGACGCGGGCCTGGGTGACAAGGGAGCGGTCATCAGCGGATCGGGGCAGGGCGCCGGACCAGAGGACCGGGTATTTTTTCAGGAAATGCCGCCGCAAGGTTTCTGTCGACGCCGCCGCCTGCTCCCGGACAAGCCGGAGGGAGCTGGTGGTTGCGCTTGTGCTGTTGACAGACACGGTGCTCACGGCGTTCCTTTTACCTCTACGTACCTCGAGTAGTTCAACAATGACACAGAGAGGCGTTTACACCCTTTACTATTTCGTAAAGATGGGGACGCCTTTCAAGGAATTATACGAATTCCCGGAAGAATTTACAAGCTTCTCAACCGGGCGCGTGACCGGATTTTTCAGCCATGGCGTGAAATTTGCCGGTCTGGCGGTGATGTTTTCATACCCTCTTTACACGTATAAAACACCGCCACGGCACGATTTACACATCAAAATCAAGGAGGTCGCGGACCTGCTTTTGCTCGTCGATGCCGTCGTAGACTTCTTTCAGGCGGAGGCCGTCCGGGGTCAGTTCGAATACGCAGCGTTCGGTAACGTAGAGGACGCGCTGACGTTTCCGGTAGGCGTTTTTGGCGGCGAAGCTGATCCCGGCGATGTCTTTCTTGAACTTCTTAATACTCCCTTCCTGGAGGATCTCCACCCGGGAGCCGTTCCGCCGGGTGAGGAGTCCCTTGGCGGTGAAGGTCATGCAGAAGACGACGTTTTTGGTGGCGCCGGTGATGTTGGCGAAACCGCCGATGCCGACAAACCCGGACGAGGACTGGTGGGCGTTGACATTGCCGGCGGCGTCGGCTTCGAGACCGCCCATGAAACAGATGTCAAGGCCGCCGCCGTCGTAAAAGTCGAACTGCGACGCCATGTCGCAAATCATGTCTGCCCCGATGGAGGCGCCGAATGCCAGTCCGGGCGCGGGCAGGCCGCCGATGCCTCCTGCCTCGACTGTGGTGACTATGTCCTTCAGGATTCCCAACTTGGAAGCGTACTTACCGGCCATTTCCGGAATGCCGATGCCGATATTGACCACCTGGCCGGGCGTCAGTTCGTGGGCGGCGCGTTCGCCAATGATGTCCGGCGAGGCGTCGCCGGTGTCCTTCTTTTTTCTGGACGTGGACAGCTTCGACATGAAGTAATCCATGTGGGTCGGCGGCACATGGATGTCGCCGGACATGGACGGATTGTACTGGCCGGAGACGTCGTCCTCGGCCACGACGACATAGTCGACGAGGATGCCCGGGACGATGACGGTGTGCGGCCGCTTGAAGATGTGGCTGACCGAATCGACCTGGACGATGACGATGCCGCCGTTCGACTTGGTGGCCTGGGCCAGGGCAAGGGCGTCGACGGTGAGGTATTCCTTTTCCATGCTGATGTTGCCGTTCGGGTCGACGCTGGTGGCGCGGATGAAGGCGACGTCGATCTTCGGCGTTTTATAGTAAAGGTATTCCCGACCGTCCACTTCGACCAGACTGACCAGTTGTTTCTGGGATCGTTGGTTGAGGCCGAGTTTGCCGATACGGGGATCGGCGAAGATGTTCAGCCCGACTTCGGAGAGGAGACCGTCGTGGCCGGCGGCGGCGGCGCGGACGCAGTGGGACAACACGCCGAGGGGCGGGTTATAGGCTTCTATTTCGTTGTCGAGCGCCTTCCGGACCACGGCCGGCATGGATGAGAAATGCCCGGCGACGACCTCCCGGACCGCCCCGGCGGCGACGTAGGGTTCGGCGAAACGGCTCTCGTCCCAGCCGCCGAACCCAGCGCTGCAAAAGAGTTTAAGGTTTCCCGGATGGTTGGTCTCCCGGTAGCGCTCGGTCAGGGCCTGGTGGAGCGCCTCCGGGTTCGAGAGGGCGAGGAAGGAGTTGATGCCGATGCAGGCGCCGTCCGGGATAGCGTCAATGGCATCGCGGGCCGAGACGATTTTAAACATTGCATACTCCTTTAACAAGAATGGACGCCTTCGGGAACGGCGTCCACTCAGTGTCCTCACTGCCGCCCCCCGGTGCAGAGGTGAGGGAGCGGCGTTCCTCGATATCTCTATTGTAGTACCGGAACGACCGGTCAGGCGGATTCCTTTTCCGGTTCCGGATCGGATTCGAAAAACTCTTCGTGCAGGGCGGCGATGGCCTGCTTGGCTTCATCCGTTCTGACGACGAGGGCGATATTGATTTCGCTGGCGCCCTGGGAAATCATCCTGATATTGACCTGGCAGGCGCCCATGGCCTTGGTGACCCGGGCGGCGGTGCCGGGGATACCTTTCATGCCTTCACCGACGACGGAGATAAGGGACAGGCCGTCTTCGACAACGACATTGGCGAAGGCCCGGAGATCCTCGGCCGCCGCTTCGGCGTTTTCTTTGTTCGGGGTGGTGACGGATATGGTCACCTCCGACGTCGCTATCATGTGGATGTCGACGTGGTGACGGTTGAAGATGTCGAACACCTTCGACATGAAACCGTGGGTGCCGAACATCCGCTCCGTCGAGATGGTCACCATGAAGATGTCCTTCATGACGGCGAGGGACTTGACGGCGCTCGTCGCCTTTTCGGCCGAGTGCTTGACAATCACCGTGCCCGGGTGATCCGGGAGGGCGGTGTTTTTGACCCTGACCGGGATGTCATGTTCGATGGCCGGGGTCATGGTGGCCGGGTGGAGGACCTTGGCGCCGTACCAGGCCAGTTCCGACGCTTCGGTAAAGGTCAGTTCCGGAATCGACGCCGCCGTCGGGACGATGCGCGGATCGGCGGTCATGACGCCGGAGACATCGGTCCAGATCTGCACCTCTTCCGCCCCGACAATGGCGCCGAAGATGGTGGCGGAAAAGTCCGAACCGCCGCGACCGAGGGTGGGGGTCTGGCCGTCGTCAGTGGAGGCGATAAAGCCGGTGGTGACGAGGACCTGACTGCCGATGTCGGCTATCTGCTTGGCGACGGCCGGGTAGCAACGGGGGTCGGGACGGGCGGAACCGAAGTTGTGATCCGTCCGGAGGCCGAGGGTGATGGAGGAGCGGTATTCCGAGTCGACGCCGAACTCGCGGCGGAGGACGTCGTTGACGACGCGGGCGGACATACGTTCACCAAAGGACATAACGACGTCCATGGTCCGGGGGGTGAGTTCCCCTATCATGGCGATGCCGGAGAGGAGCTGGCTGAAACGGTCGAGGTAGCGGCGGATGCCGGTGGCGACAGGGTCGACCCCGAGGCCGTCGCACATCCAGAGCTGGGCCTCGATGACCTTGCCGGCGTCGGGACGGCCTTCCTTGGCGGCTTTGGCGGCGGCGATGAGGGAATCGGTCATCCGCACCTGCGGGGAATTATGGGCTGAGACAATAACCACCGGCCGGCGGTCAATTTCCCCTTTGACGAGCCGGCAGACAGCGCGAACGCTTTCGGGTGTGCCGACGCTGGTGCCGCCGAATTTCATGGTAATCATGGCTGTGACGCTCCTCTTATCGTGAACGGGCGCGGTTTCCCGCTGGCTATAGGCCGCAACCAGGCGCCGGGCGGGGACCGGATGTCCATGCCCTAACCGGAATGCGGATTTCAGTACAAGGCAACTGTACATAAAAGTTGGATAAAACAATAGGGGTATACACGAGTCGCGGGCCGGGAGCAATAAAAATCTCCCCCGAACCAACGCGATCAGCCCAGACGGCGACGCAACAGTCCCGAAAGCCAATTTTGTTCGTTATTGACAGAGGCCCGGTATCATGGATACGATGGGGTCTACTCTACGGAGGAGAGGCCGGGCCGGTGAACAACGGCGTCGGCCCCTGATTATGTGGAAGTACGAAAAAGCCCGAGCCTCTCCGCACCGGAGACGGCTTTTCATATTACATGTTTGCTTGGTGCATGAAACTGGACTCGGACAGGGAAGACATGACGGACACACCAGAGGACGACACGCCCGCCGCCGACCCGGAAGTCCGGGAAGACGCTGCCACGGACAGCCCAACCGCCGACGCTTCCGAGCCGGAGGCGATGGACGCCGAGGCTGTGGCACCGGCGGACTCGCATACGGAAGAAGAGGCGGAGGACGCGCCGGACGTCGACGTCGATGCCGCCGCCGAGAGCGAGGATGATGGTGTTGACGACGGTGATCCGTTACGCGACGACACGGATGGCGAGGA
This sequence comes from Planctomycetota bacterium, assembly GCA_020860865.1. Classification (GTDB taxonomy): domain Bacteria; phylum Planctomycetota; class SZUA-567; order SZUA-567; family SZUA-567; genus JAJBSZ01. The sequence goes on from JAJBTL010000324.1 coordinate 24,568, forward strand.
AGCTGTTGCCGATTCTTTGGACAGCTCCGAGACCGACGACGAAGCGCACGATGACGCCGAGGAAGTTGACGAGATAGAGGCCCACGACCACGACGCACCCGAAGACGAACCGCTTGTAGACGACGTCAAGGCCGCACCGGAAGCCGACAGCGACGGCGACCATGACGACAACGACGATGATGCCGGCGATGACGATGTCGAATCCGACGACCTCGAGGAGGGCGACGACGCGGAAGAGTCGGACGACGACGCGCCCGACGCCAACGGGGTCACGCCGCTCTCCGTCGCCTCGGTGGTGGAGGCCATATTGTTCGCGGCGCGGGAACCGCTGAAGATTGCCCAAATCGCCCGGGCCGTCGGCAAGCGCACCCGCCAGGAGACGGTCAAGGAGGCGATTGACGAACTGAACGTCCAGTACCTGGAGACGGCCAGGGCGTTTGAAATTGCCGAAATATCCGGCCGCTACCAACTCATGAGCCGGCCGGAATATGCCGAACACATCATGCGGATCTATCCGAAACGGGAACTGACGGACAAGGACAAATCCCACCGCCTCACCCCGGCCGCCCTCGACAC
>JAJBTL010000051.1 GCA_020860865.1 Planctomycetota bacterium
TCCACAGGGACAGTTCTCTTCATGGGTGCTCGAAGTCGAGCGGGCCAGCGCCGAAGTCATGCCGAACCTTGACGTCAACAAAAAGCGCATCCAAGAAGGCAAAAATCCCGCCACCCAGTTGTGGCTGTGGGGCGGCGCCACCGCCATGACCCTGTCGAACTTCGCCGAGCGCCACGGCCTCGGATCGGCCGGTCTCATTACCGCCGTCGATCTGCTCCGGGGCATTGGCAAGCTGGCCGGGATGGATGTCATCGACGTTCCCGGCGCCACCGCCTATCTCGATACCAATTTCGCCGGGAAAGGCCGGGCGGCTTTGGACTATATCTATATGCACGACTTTATCGCCGTCCATGTCGAAGCGCCGGACGAAGCCGGCCATATCGGCGATATTGCCGGTAAGGTCAAGTCCCTCGAAGACATCGACCGCCATATCGTCGCCCCGCTTCTCGCCATGGCGAATTATTACGGCGACTGGCGCATCCTGGTCGCGCCAGACCACCCGACCCCGGTCGGCACCGGCAAGCACAGCAGTACGCCGGTACCGTTCGCCATGTGGGGACCGGGCATCGAATCGAACGGCGCCAAAGCCTTTAACGAAAAAGAAGCCGAGCGGGTGGGCGGCGACACCGTCGACGCCATCGGACTTATGGACGAGTTCATCACTGCGGCCGGCGAGCCGGGGGACGGCGCGGCAACGGCGGACGGGTCGGACGAAAACATGGACGAGACCGAGGCAGCCCTGGAAGACCTGGTCGCGGATGTCGAAACCGGTGCGGACGAAGAAGATGCCAATTGAAGAGGGACGAAAAAAATCCCGAATAAGTAGTTGCATAAAAATGTGAAACCACTATACTAATCCCTCGCAATACGAGCGCCGGTAGCTCAATTGGATAGAGCGACAGACTACGGATCTGTAGGTTAGGGGTTCGACTCCTCTCCGGCGTGCCAAGATAACCACCGCAACCCGAACGGGTTGCGGTTTTTTATTTACCAGGGTGATGTACCTGGGCGCCAGCCGCTCATCTGATAACCACGAGGATTCGACTGAAGGCGATACCCACTCACCATTCCCACCCTGGATCCACTATTTGAAATACCCAGCAGACCTTCATAGCCAAAACCTCCGACCTGAGACGGAATCCCATTGATTCGTATAAGCGTTTGGCGGCGACATTGCCGTGCACGACGTGGATGTCGATAAGGCGAACACTGTTGTCCTTGAGAAATTCAATAGACAATTCTACCGCGCGCCGGGCCAGGCCGCGACGTCGGTATTCGGGAGCGACGTAAACGAGGTCGATTGAACCAAGGCCGTACTCCTGCGAGGCGACGGAAAAGGCGACAAGGTCGGTGCCGGCGAAGAACGCCTCGACCCGGGCTTCTCCCTTGGTTATCTGCTCGGCTATGTGGGGCAGCTCTCGATCGGGTGAAACAAGGGGAAAGACCCCGGAAAACTCCGGCGAAACAGCGTTATGATGTTTGTGGAGCTCGGTCAGAAGCGGGCGGAGGAGCGGCACCTCGTCCGCTGTCAAGTGGCGTGCGGTAATATCGTTGGATACATCCATGGAATGCCTTTCGGTTCATCATCAAGTAGGCGATAGTCGGTTTACGTTTGTGAATAATTTCTGGCCCAGTGCCTGGTCCAGTCATGGCGTCGGCCTGAATTTGCCATGCAATGACCGAGTTACTCAAAAAAAACACTTTCATTCAATCCTTATCGTGGTACCATTGAGTGATACATCAACGTTCCCGGGTTGGCTGGAAAATGCGTGCGGATATACCTGGCTGCATTGTGAGATGTCTGATCCGTCAGGTCTGCCATAGACATTAACCCGGTTGCACCGCTCGGAGGAAGTGGTATGGGATTACGATGTGATGAATGTGGATCGAGTGATCTCGACCTCGTATTCGCAGGCGATTGCACCTGCCATCACTGCGGAAAATACGTCTCCTTCACTCTCGAACAGGCGCTCAAATACGCCCGTAACGGCGATCCCCTCTGCCAGACCATGGTCGGCGATTACTATCACGAAGGCATTGGCGGCGTTCAGCGCGATTTCCGCGTCGCCCAGGAGTGGTACCTGAAAGCGGCCAGGCAAAACTTCGCGGCGGCGGAACGGAAAATTGGCTATGCCTACGAGCACGGCATTAACGTCAGGCAAAACATCGACAAGGCTCTCGAGTGGTACCTGAAAGCGGCGGCCAAGGGCGATGTCCGCGCCATCTACAGCCTTGGCGTCGTCCATGAAAACTACCGTCTCCACTCCGACCGCGCCGCCTTCCAGTACTATCTCCGCGCCGCCGAAGCCGGCTACCACCGGGCCCAGACCCGTCTCGGCTATTGTTACTATTATGGCATTGGCACCGACGTTGACAAGGAGGCCTCCTTTTTCTGGTACGAAAAGGCCGCCGCCATCGGCAATCCGGAAGCCCAGTACGCGCTCGCCTATTTTTACAAAACCGGCACTGTCGTGCCGGTGGACGAAGTCAAGGTCATCGAGCTTTATACTGCCGCCGCCGAGGCCGGCAACCTTCAGGCCCTTCTCAGTCTGGCGTCCTGCTATGAAATCGGCGAAATGGTTCCGGAAAACTTTTCAAAGGCATTCGATCTGTACAGCCAGGCCGCCAGCACCGGCGACGGCGAAGGGATGGCCTGCCTCGGTTACTGTTGGGAGGCCGGTATCGGCGTCGTCCCGGATCATGACACCGCCTTCAATTGGTACCTGAAGGCAGCCGGAACCGGCGACGCCAGGGGAATGTTCCTCCTCGGCTGCGCCTATGCCGAGGGGATTGGCACCAACATCGATATGGAACGTGCCACCTACTGGCTGCAATACGCCGCCGACGCCGGCGAGGACAGGGCCCAGGAATTTCTCGACCAATTGGAAAAAACAAACGGAGTCACCACCCCCGGCCGGTCCTTCCGCGACGAAGCTCCCCGCTACGACGATGACGCGGACGAGGAGTATGCTTCCGACGTCGATGTGCAGGATGAGGTCAAAGACGGGTATATCAGGTAAAACACTCACCTCGCGCACGGCAATTTCGGACGCATAACGTTCTGAAACAAATACGGACACGCGGGACCATTTGCAAATGAAAAATTGCATG
>JAJBTL010000218.1 GCA_020860865.1 Planctomycetota bacterium
ATAAGGCGCTTGCTTCGGAAAATTGCACCGTCGGATAATTCAGACAGAACCTAGGGGATGCCAACTATAAACCCACAGACCGTAATGGTTTGTGGGTTTTTTGTCGATATACCAATCCATGGTGATCTTGAAATTTGGCCATAAAACTCAAGGAGATTTACCATGGCACGACCGAAAAACACCTACCCGCAGCCATACCTCAGACAACGAAGCAGTATGTGGCAAATACGATGGCGATGTAAAGAAGAGGAATATTCCGTCTCCCTCGGGTAGATGACGCGAGAAGAAGCTAAAACCACCCGCGCCGCTATTGCCGTCGCCCTGGCCGAAAAGGACGAGTGGCCCACGGAACTCATGGAACTGCCCGCTGTCAAGCGTTACCTCGCAGTTAAGGCGGGGAATGACGCCCATGACGATGATAAAAAACTTATCGAGCAGTACGCTGACCACCTCCGGATTAACAGCCGGTCCAGTTGGAAATTATCCGTAAAATCACACCTCATTGCCGCATCAAATTTCACAGCCAACCTCCTCACCGCTAAAACACCCATGCTTACAGATTTTTTGAATGCAATACATGACACACGGTCCACAGCAACGCGGAACCGCGCTCTCGCATCGCTTTCAGGTTTTTACCGCTGGCTACGGTTACGCGGTATTCTCCCCAAAGGATATAATCCCCTCGAAGGAATCAAGATTCTCCATGAAGAACATGCGCCGGAGGTAATATGGGAGAAAAACGAAATTCCCGCACTTACTAAAGCGGCCGATACAATGAGAGACGGCATTGCCGTATGGGTCGCAATCTACGCGGGATTACGGCGCGGCGAAATACACCGCTTGCAATGGAAGGACGTGACGCCAGCATATATTATCGTCAAAAAGCCAAAAACCGGGAAAATGCGGCATGTACCGCTATCCTCCACGTTAGCAAAAAGACTTGCAAAAGAGTCGAAAAAAGGCCTTCGCGTCGTCCCTTGGTCATTCAACAGGGCCATCGAATGGCTTTCGCAATTGCTACTCATAGGCCATCACCGCTCGTATGGCTTTGAAGAATCGCTCGCGAGTAGGACTGCTGGCGAGCTCATGAAAGCGAAGCCGGTAACTCGGAAGGCCGAGAACAAAGTAGTCCAAGAGTTGCTCTTTTACCGGATCTTAAATTAAAGCTACTCCACAATGACCGCGCTTTTAGGTTACTAAAACGACGACCGTCGCTTGCATTTCAAGCGGCCGTCACCTAGATGCCATAAGCTTGTAAAATCACAATTTGGACAACGATTCATAGGACCAGTTTACCTCATTGAAGGCAAATTTTGATCCGAGATCTTTATCTATTACCTAAATTAAAGATGGGATGGCTTTAGCCATCCCACGCATGAGAGAAATAAAAATGTCGATGGTTGAACTATCAGGCGCCGATCATGCTTTGCTAATCGTCTTCTTCAGGAAAGCCGCACATTCTGGGAGGAGCTTTTCCGGATCGCCGGGGACGCCGCATTCGAGCGTGACATAGCCGGCGAATTCGACGTCCTTCAGGGCGCGGAAAAGGGCTGACCAGTTCGTCGCGCCGTAGCCAGGGAGTTGCCGGTTGTTTTCACCGAGATGGATTTCACTCAGATAGCCGGCGCTCTCGCGGATGCTGTCCGCCATGTTCCGTTCTTCAATTGCCATGTGGAAGGCGTCGGCGATGATGCCGACACGGCAGGACGGTCGGACCTTGTCAATAACCAGGCGGCAGTCGGCCAGGGTGTTAATGTGGCGCGTTTCGTAGCGATTTATGGCCTCCAGGGCGAACTCGACGCCGGCTTCGGCGGACTTCGTTCCGACAAGAGTGAGGATGCGGAGGAACTCCGCCTCGTCCGCAGCGGACATGGGCGCGGCGCAGTCGAAGAGGGGAAGCGGATCGCGCGGCCGGTACTCATAGCCGATGGCGGTGAGGGCTCCGATTTTTTTGCAGACCTCTATTGAATCGAAGAAGTATTGGATGGCGTCCTGTTTGATTTCCGGGTCCGCGTCCATATGACGCGAGAAATTTCCGCCGACAAAGGAAAACTCGCAGACGGCGACGCCTGTTTTTTCCCTGAGGGTGAGGACTTCGTCCAGCAGTTCGTCGGTTCGCAGGTGGCTGTGGATCTGGACAGCCATGGCGTCGAAGCCCCAATCACGCACCTTGTGTGCCTTGGCGGTAAGGGAGTCTCCAGGCACCATGCAGTTTGTGCATGCGATTTTCATCATCTCTTCTCCAGTCGTCGCCCGGTATCACCGGTTTCAATAGATTGTCAAGCCGCCGTCGAAAATTATGTCCGTGCCAACCATGTACGCGCCCAAATCAGTGGCGAGGAGGGCGACGGGGCCGGTGACGTCGTCCAGGCATCCGTAATGGCCGACCGGCACGGTGGACTCTTCGAACTCGCAGCGTTCACTGGTGCAGCCGGCGTGCAGGCCGGACCAGATGTAGCCGGGGCTGATACTGTTGACGCGGATGCCGTATTTGGCGTAGCTGAGAGCGAGGGATTTCGTCAGGTGGAGTACGGCCGCCTTGCAGGTCGGATAGGCCATGATGACCGGCGCGTCACCGTAGGGCGGGTTGACGATATGGGCGGAAATGGACGCGGTGTTAATAATGGATCCGCCGTGGTTGTGCGCTTTCATGACGTTCGCGCAGGCGACGTCGACCAGCATGACGCCGGTCAGGTTGACGCTTATAATCTGGTTCCACTTCTCGAGCGTCATGTCCGGGCCGTCATCGAAGGCGCCGATGCCGGCGTTCGAATGGACGACGTCGATGGTGCCGAAAGCTTCGACAACGGCGGCGACCATGGCGTCGACGGAAGATTTGTCCGAGACGTCGACGGCGAGTGCGATTGTCTTGACGCCATATTTGGCGGCTATTTCGCTGGCCACTTTGTTACTCATATCGAGTTTGGCGGCGATGTCGACAATAGCAACGTCCGCGCCCAGTTCGGCGAATGCCATCGAGGTAGCCCGACCGATGCCGCCGGCGGCGCCGGTGACAACCGCCTTTTTCCCCTTCAGGGTGAATCGGTCCAGAACGGATGTGGGTTCCTTGACGTTGGTCGTCGCGGTGACCATGGCCATTACTCTTCTCCTCTTATAGTGGGCCTTCGGCGGCGCGGTGGCGGTCGCAGGCCCGATATCACTTTTTTATGATGGAAAATTCTCAGACGTTATTTCGTCGACGCGCCGCCGGCCGATCCTTTTCGGCCGCTGTTTCTAATCTTGATGTCGGTGTTCATTTTGGACAAGCAGTCGATGGAGACGGCTATAAGAAGGACGCCGCCGTTGATGACAAGCTGCGCGTAGGTACTGACGTTCATGAGCATCAGGCCGTTCGAGAGGATGCCCATAATAAGGACGCCGATGATGACGCCGGAAATCTTGCCCTCGCCGCCGGAGACGCTGGCGCCGCCGAGGAACACGGCGATGATGACCTGGAATTCGAAGCCGGTGCCGACCGACGCCTGCCCCGTCCCGAGGCGTGAGAGCATGATGAGCCCGGCGATGCCGGCGAACATGCCGCACAAGGTGTAGACGAGGAGCTTTATCAGTTTGACGTTGACGCCGGAAAGTTTCGCCGCTTCTTCGTTGCCGCCGATGGCGTAGACGTAGCGGCCGAAAGTTGTCTTGTTCAGGAGGAACGCGCCCAGCGAGAACATCGCCACCATGATGATTACCGGAATGGGAATGCGCCAGACATAGCCCTGCCCCAGCATCTTGAAGGAATTCGGAAAGCCGTAGACGGTCATGCCCTTGGTGGACAGGAAGGCGATGCCGGACAGGATGTTCATGAAAGCCATGGACGATATGAACGCGGGCATTTTTATCCGGGTGATGAACAGCCCGTTGATAAAGCCGAAGAAGGTCGCCAACCCGACCGCCAGCAGGGCGGCAACAACGGGATGGAGCCCGAGCCGCACCATGAGGAGGGCGCAGGTGACGTTGACGAGGGAAATCGAAGAGCCGACGGACAGGTCGATTCCGCCCAGCAGGATGACCATGAGCATACCGACTGACGCGACGCCGACCATCGAGACCTGCCGGGCGACGTTCATAAGGTTGGAGACGGTGCAGAACTTCGGCGTCGCCAGTGTGAAGAAAATGAATATTAGTAGCATTGCCGCGAAAATAGCGTATTTCCGAACGAGAGCGTTCGATCTCATGACGCTTCTCCCTTCTTGGTGGTAATCGATGCCAGACGCAGAATCGCGTCCTGCGAGTATTCCCCGCGCCTCAACATGCCGGTGATCCGTCCTTCCGAGAGAACCAGAATCCGGTCCGACATGCCCATGAGTTCGGGCATTTCCGAGGAGATCATGATGATCGTTTTTCCATCGGCGATGAGCCGGTCCATCAGCGCATACACTTCCTGCTTGGCTCCGACGTCGATGCCGCGGGTCGGCTCGTCGAAAATGATGAGTTCGGCGTCGGACGCCAGCAGCCGGGCGAGAATGACCTTTTGCTGGTTGCCGCCGCTTAGGCTGAGAACTGTCTGTTCGACATTCACCGCCTTGATTGACAGGTCCTTCTTGAAGTCCTCCGCGACGCCCTTTTCCTTCCGGCTGTTGATGACGTGCCGGGAGGACACTTTTTTATAGCTCGACAGATTGATGTTTTCCCGGATGGAAAGGCCAAGAACGAGACCGTGCTGTTTCCTGTCCTCGGGCGCTATCGCCACCCCCACCTGCATGGCCTTGCCAGGCGATTTTGGCGTGAACACGCTTCCTTTGTAGAGCATGGTCCCGGACACCGGCTTCACAAGTCCGCAAATTATCTGCGCAAGTTCGGTGCGGCCGGCGCCAACTATGCCGCCGAAGCCGAGAACTTCGCCCCTCTTCAGAGTGAAGGAAATGTCTTCAACGCCTTTTCCGGTGATATTTTTCAGTTCGAGAACCGTCTCGGCGGAATCGTCGACCGGCACGCGTTCGGGGAAAGTTTCCTTGAGTTCGCGGCCGACCATGAGACGGACCAGTTCGTCCCGGGTCGCGTCCGCCGCCCTCATGGTTTTGACATGTTGGCCGTCCCGGATGACGGTGATGCGGTCGGCGATGGCGAACACTTCCTCGAGCCGGTGCGAGATGTAAATCACCGTCACTCCCGCCGCCTTGAGACGTTTTACAATTTCCATAAGGATGTCGACTTCGCGGTTCGTTAGCGGCGCCGACGGTTCATCCATGATAAGAACCTTCGTCTCCTTGGAGACGGCCTTGGCGATCTCCACGAACTGCTTGTAGCCGACGCTGAGATCGCGGACGAGGGCGTCCGGATCGATGTCGATGCCCAGTTGCTTGAAAATATCGACGGTTTTCGCCCGCATGGCTCGGGCGTCGACGACGCCGTATTTGCCGGGGTAATTGCCGAGGAAAATGTTGTCCACCACGGACAGGGCGTTGACCAGGTTGAACTCCTGGTAGATAACGCCGATACCGTGTTCCATGGACGAGGCCGGGGTGAGGTGGCTGTAGGACCGGCCCTCCACCACAATTTCGCCGGCGGACGGCACTACCGCTCCGGAACAGATTTTGATGAGGGTCGATTTGCCGGCGCCGTTTTCGCCGCAGAGGGCGTGCACTTCGCCTTTCTCAAAGGCGATACTGACGTTGTCCAGGGCGGTGACGCCCGGGTACTGCTTGATGATGCCTTTCAGTTCGATGATGTGCCGCATACGTTTCCCTTCGCCGGTTCGCCGCCGCGGAACGGCGTTCGCCTCTCCGCGGCGGCGTCCTTTGCTCGCGTGCCGGACCATGGGCGCAGGCATTTGAGAATCTTCATGACGTCGGCTTGCGTTCGTTACCGCAGCTTCCAATTTACGGACTTGGCGTATTCCAGGACGTTGTCCCTGGTGATCGGAAGGTACGGCATAAGGCCGTTCTTTTCGACCGGTTCGCCACGGACCAGCTTGACCACGGTATCGACCATGTACGAACCCTGGACCTTGGGGCCGCCGAGACTCATGGAGCAGCGAAACGGTTCGTTATCCTTGATTTTCTGGAGCGCTTCCTGGGTGGCGTCGACAGCGAAGATGCCCCAATCCGGCGTGGCCTTGCCGGCGGCCATGACAACTTCGTTGGCGCCGATGGCACCGCCGTCGCCGATGGAGACGATGACCTTCATGTCGGGGTTGGCCTGAAGAAGATCCTCGGTGACGCGCATGCCTTCATTGGCGTCGACGGCCTTGGCGACCGCGACCCTTTTCGCTTCGGGCGCCAGTTTCGCGATGGCGTCCTGCATCCCTTGGGCGCGCTGGATGAGGCGGTCGTTGATGGGATATTCGAGAACGCCGTATTCCGCCTTGCCGTTCAGCTTTTCGTGAATCCACTTGGCAGCCTGTTCGCCGCAGGCGTAGCCGGTGTTGTAATCGTCGACCAGGTATTCGGCGTCGTAATTTTCCAGGTGGGCGGCGTAGGAGAAGACGTACACTCCGGCTTCCCTCGCTCGTTCGGTGACGTCGTAGACGGAACCCGGATCGACCGGCGCGATGATGATGGCGTCAACGCCGCTCTCGATGAAGTTTTCAATCTGCGACACCTGGGTGGGCGCGTTCCATTCGGCGCTGACAATGGTGATTTCGGCGTCGTATTTTTCCGGAGCGTACGTCTGCATGAACGAACTGAATTCGGCGAACGTCGGCATGGCGAGGCTCTGGAAGGTGACGCCGATGCGGATTTTCTCCCCGGCACCGGCCTGAACCGCAAACGCGAGGGCAAATGCCAAACACATTGTGGCGAGTCTCTTGACCATCTTTTCTCTCCATTCTGGGAAGCTGTTCCAAATCTTCGGCGCGTCGTCGTGAACGATGAAAGGACCGCTGGCGTATAGTTTTCGCCCGAATTACGGGTCAACGTTACGCCAGCAGTCATTATTAAACGTAGTTTACGGCGGCGGGACGAGGATAGGGAACGGCTTCGAATGCCGAATCCGGCACGATACATGGATAAACCAGCCCCTGACGGAGCACACGAAATTCATGATTTAATCAATGACGATTTGCTTGTGGAAATAGTATTCCCGGAGAAACCTGCCGGCGGCGGCGCGGACCGCCTGCGTAATGGCCGCGCCCGTCTCCGCCGACGCCAGAGTGGGATCCCCGAGTGCGCCGTATTTCGGCGACTGGATGCCGAAGCTGGACCAGACAACCTTCTGGCCGCCCATGAGGGCGTCGCCACTGACGAATTCGGAATGGTGGCGGATGGCGTCGTCCGGAACGAATTTTTCTTTTTTCACCAGTTCCGGGCTGATGTGAAGAAGCAGGGACGTTTCCCATTCGCCGGCGTGGCTGCAGCCGCCGCGCGGGGATTTTCGCACCGTGGCGAACTCGGCGGCGGAGAGGACGAACGGCGTCGCCACCGTGTAGTAGTAGCCGTATTCGTCGGCGATGAGTTTCGTTGCCATATTCAGCATCGGTCCGTGCTGGCCGTGGCAGTCGAGCATGAACAGCTTTTGGAAGCCCATGTCGGCGATGGAGGTACAAATGCCGTGAATCATGTCGGTGAAGACACGCGGGGAAAGACGCATCGCGCCCGGCCATTTGCCTATGGCGTTCGGGGTATACCCGGACCACACCGTCGGCATGACGAGAACCGGAATGTCGGCCGCGATTTCATCGGCGATTTGATCGCTTAGGTAGGCGGCGATGCGGGCGTCCGTATCAACGGGAAGATACAGGGAATGTTCCTCCAGTTCGCCCACCGGCAGGATGATGAGCGCGTTTCTGTCGATGTAGTCCTGAATCTCGGGCCACGTCTTTTCCTGGAAGTGATGCATCGGCGGAATCCTTTTATAAGGGTGGGTCGATTTTCGGGCCGAGCGGCTGGCCCATGGCGGACGCTTCAGGCGAAGAATTTTTCCCGGTCGCGTTCGTATTTGTGGAACGCTTCCGCGTAGCGCGCCGCCGCTGCCGCATCTGGTTCGAAACAGGTATCTATCCCGGCGGGTGGAGTGGCGATGCCAACGCTTTCGAAGGCCAGTTTTGCCGCGCCCTGCAAAGCAGCGTCGGGCGAAGCCATACGCGCCACCGGCCGGCCGACCGCGTCGGCGATGATGCGGCACCACAGGTCGCTGGCGGCGGCGCCGCCGAAAAGGCGGAGTTCCCGCGTCCGCCTGCCCAGGGAATCCATGGCGTCGATATTTTCCCGGATGCGGTAGGCGACGCCTTCGAGAACGGCCCGGGCGCACTGGCCGAGATCGGTGCCTAGCGTCAGGCCGGAGAACATGCCGGTCCCTTCTCCCCAGTGCGGCGAGGCCGGCCGCGCGAGATACGGATAGAAGTTGACGATGCCGGGGCCGCCGGCTATTTCGGCCAGGGCGGTCAGGTCGTCGAAGGAACGGCCGGGCGCGAAGACGTCCCGGAACCAGGAGAAGGCGGACCCGCCCGTGTTGACAATGCCTTCGAGATCCCACACGTCGCCACGGAGATAGGGGAAGCACGGTATTTTCACAGAACCATTCAGCTCCCGGCGTTCGATAAGGCGGCTGATGCAACTGGCGGTGCCAAGGGAGACAGCGGCAATGTCTCCGGCCACGCCGGCGCCGTGGGCGGCGCATTTCTGATCCTGCGCGCCGATGGCGACACGCACGCCGGCGGGCAGTCCCCACTCCCTGGCGACGTCCGGAAGGATGTCCCCGAGAGGCGTGCCGGCCTGGCGGATTTTGGGCAGAGCGTTTCTGTTCACGCCGACGGCGGTGAGGAGGTCGTCGTCCCAGTCGCCGGATTGCAGGTTATAGAGCATGGTGCCGCCGGCCATGGTGTGGTTGGTGGCGATTTCCCCGGTCAGGCGGTACTGGACGAAGTCGAGCGGGAGAAGAATTTTGTGCGCCCGGTCCATGATGTCCGGCATCTGCTCCCGCATCCACATCAGTTTGGCGGCGGTGTACAGTGGCGATCCGAGAAGTCCGGTGCGTCGGTACAGCGGCTGTTCGCCGTAGCGTTCCAGCAGGACCGCGAGTTGCCGGGTGGCGCGGGAATCGAGCCAGCTCAGGGCGTTCGCGAGGACATGCCCGTCCTTGTCCACGGGAACGACGGAAATCCCTTGCGCACTCATGGCCAGCGCCCGGATGTTCCCGGCGTCGCACGCCGCCACCGCCTCCCGCACCGTCTCGCCGACCGCCCGCCACCATGCCTCGGCGTCCTGTTCGATTTCCGTGTCGGACCGAACGATAAGCGCGATGTCGACCTTGGCGCAAGATATCATGCGAAGGTTTTCGTCGTAGACGGCGCTTCTACAACCGCTGGTGCCGAGGTCGACGGCGAGGACGAAGTTCATGCGTTGCCTACTCCCCGGTTACCTGGACGATGATTTTTCTACTTCTGGCGCGGGTCTGGTCCCAGTCGCCGAAAAAGATGCGGCCAAATTCGCCCAACTGAATTTCCCCGTCGATTACGGGAATGGTAACGGAACGGCCGAGAACGACGGACCGCAGATGGGCATCGGTATTAAGGCACCACACCGGTTCTTCCTGCCGTTCCTTGCCGGCGATGCGGACGTGCTCGGCGCAGGGGTGAAGATACTGGCTTTCACTCAGGCAGGTGGGGATGAGCCGAGACATCACATTCGCGAGATCTTGCATAATAAGTTCGTTGCCGGTGTAGGCCTGGCCGTCGGAATATTCCTGGATATTGATGCTGCAGGTGGTGTGGCCGGTATAAACGAGGATGGTTCCGTTCCGCAGGCCCGAACGGGCGAAGACTTCCCTCACCGGAACGGAGATGTCGTGAAAAGTGGGCCGGGCCGCCGATTCGACGGCGATAGTTTCGTGGTAAATGGGCATTATTTTCCTTTCAGTGGGTTGGAACCACTACGCGTCCTTCTATCCTGTCGTTCCAGGCATCACGCACGGCGCCGACCATTTCGTCCAGCATGGCGACGGGATCCGGAGCGCAAACGACGCCGCTGGACGATCCGGTGCCGTAGGCGCCGGCGGCGATGACGTTGTAGACGTCTTTGCCGGTACTGATACCGCCGCTTATGAGCACGCCGACATCGGGGTTGACAGCGGCTATAGCCTCGAGAATTTCTTCGGTATATTCCAGTCCCGCCGCCTGGCCGGTGCCGATGCGGTCCGACGGCTCGCATACCAGCATGTCGGGACCCAGCACCGCGGCGGCGACCGCTTCCGCCACCGAGTCGGCACAGACGATGGTCGACAATTCGAGTGAACGGGCGCGCTGCAAGGTCGCCCGCAGGGCCGCCAGACTCAAGGGTTTTTCGATGTGATTGAGCATGACGCCCGTCGCTCCGGCTTCCCGAATCGACTCCGGGAGAATATCGGCGAGACCGCGCCCAACCGGCAGCATGTCCATGTGCGGCGCGAATACATGTATATGCTCGGTGCAGGCGGCGATTTCGGCGATGTTCACATATGGCGCGGTGAAGATAACGTTGACCCGGTGCTTCGAGGCGATATCGTCGGCAGCCTTGGCCAGAGCGACGACGTCTCTACCGAAAAGATAGTTCTTGGGGCCAATCTCGAAAACAGGCGCTGGAATACGTAAATTTGGTATGGACATGAGTTCCTCATCACTTATGAGTGATATGCTATACTTTCTTTTTAGCGCATGCAATTACGTTTGTCAAGAATTATCATCGTTTTTCGCAATCTTTTTTGATTTCCGTAAATATTATTTATTCTTTCAGAGAGAAGCGTAAATATGACTTGATCGCTAGCGATGAACGTAACGTGCCATGTCATCGGCATATATTATGCTTATCGCGACTGTTGGCATTATGAAAAGGTTGCGAGTTGGTTGTACGTGATTTACGTTTCCGTCCTGAAACGTAAATATTATAATATGCCGGCTTGACATTTGGCTTCAAGCGTATTACGATACCTTATACAGGATCTATTCATGGAGCGTTTATATCTATCGCGTCATGGCGGGCAGCATGTAAAGGGCTTTCATTGTGAACACCGTAATCACCGGGGATAAAAACCAAGTTCAACGCAGAACTGTAATTCTGGATACGCTGAATCGGCATGGCGTTCTGCGGGTTCTTGAATTGAGTAAGGATCTCGGCGTTTCGGCCGTCACCATCCGGAAGGATCTGGAGGAACTTGAACAGGCCGGGTTTCTCGTGCGGACGCACGGCGGCGCCCACAAACTGCAGGCCGACGAGCAGGTCGCGGTCGATTACGAAAGCCGTATGCAGGTCAAGCGCGAGGAAAAAAAACGTATTGCGGCGGCGGCGGCCGATTGCATAAACGAAGGCGACTTCGTCATCGTCAACGTCGGCACCACCTGTTCCTATGTGAGCGAGGAGTTGAAATCAAAAAAGCGCCTCACCGTGGTCACGAATGCGTTACAGATTCTTAATAACCTTAGTTCGTGTCCATGGATTTCCACCATCTTCCTGGGCGGCCGTTTCAACACCGACATGCAGATATCCGTCGGCGACGAAGTAACGGAGCAACTTGGGAAATACATCGCCGACAAACTAATCATGGGGATGGACGGCGTGGATCTGGAAATGGGCGCGACCACCTACAACCATGTCGAGGATTCCATCATGCGCCAGATGATCGCCCGGGCCAAGGAGCGTATCTTGGTGGTGGACGATTCCAAAATTGGCCGCGTGAGCTTCGCCCGTATCGCCGACCTGACCGACTTTCACACCATCGTCACCAACCACACCGACGCGAATGCCGCCGCCTTGGATCAGATGCGCCGACGCGGTATCAAAGTGATTGCAGTGTAGGTTCTGTCTGAATTATCCGACGGTGCAATTTTCCGAAGTAAGCCCCCCCGCTTCGGAGGCGATTTCGCCTATATCCTGGAGCATCGTCTGCTAAACAGACGGACCAGAAATCAAGGGACTCGGCGTGAACAAAAGATTATCCCGCCAACCGGTACTATTTCGCATGGTACTCCTTATCTTACCAATCACGGAATGACTTCGTCAGCGCGAAAATACGGTCAGCGATTGTCTTGATGAAGACATATGGGAAAATTACTTTTGGTCGTTTTTGAAATCGTTAAGCATGAAGTTGACCATTTACCGGTGACTCTCGCGAGAACCGTATCGAAGCGGGTGATGCCTAAACTAGACATGGAACGGCATCCAGAACTTATCCATTAAAAACCGAAATAGCACGTTTCTCTTTTAATCATCTAAAGAGTATCGAATATGGTGCTGTAGGTACGGCAGGCTTCCGCGTATAAGTGAATACGGGAAAAAACTGGAATGGGTTCTTTAGCGAAAGGATCAAAAACTTATTCGGTGTTCTTGTCCGCGTGACGTCCCATATTATTTTTCTGTTTGTTATCAAGTCAAGGGTTCGTTAATTAGTTCGATTTCGGAGACGGCTTTTGGCTGTGGGATCTTTAGATTTTCAGGGAGTCTTATGTCCTCCGAGATGGACACTTTTCTTGTAAAAGTTTTGGTAGAAGATTTGCCCACGCGATTAAAACCACGTGCTTGTCGAAGTGCAAACGGTTGGTTTCGGTGTATACCGCCAAAGCCAATTACCTCGGCATATAGAGAAGTGCCTGCGACTAGCGGATAAAATGATGGTATGTTCGTCGTAAAGCGGCAAGCAGGCCGCGTTCTTGCCACAGTTCCCGAAAGATCTGCCATTGCTTGTTACGAATTGATAAGGGTACATCCGAATAATACTCGCGCATCGTGTCCCGTAACCTAAGAGCATCCAGGCCATATCGCATCCGGACCGCCTCGGTTGAATTAGCCTCGTTCATGGATCTGAACAACAGTCGTAATCCGGTTTTGACGCTCAAGTCAATGTTGAGGGTACGTGGAAACTGTTCGCGAAGGAGATATAGACCGAATACGGCCGGCTGAAGGACGGATCGTTCATGCTCCTCGCATGGGTAGTTTCCGTCCCGTGCATACTTTTGATCCAGGTAGTCGAAAACGTCACGAGGTAAGGCGTGCGCCATCCATTCGATCATCATTTCATATTCAAAGGCGAATTCGGACAAAGCTTCCTGGCCTTTATAGTGGGATGCGTTGCCATAGCCTTTTCGTAACCGGTATGCCGCGACCGGCGCGTCGATGCTTGAATACGCGACTCCCGAAAATATCATGGATAGCCACAATACCATGTCCCACCAGCGCCCAAAGGCGTTGTTCCAATTTCCTCGTTCAGTAACGGAACGGCGGAACATGGCAGTGGGATAACGAAATGGATTCCCTTTACCGATAACATAACGTGCCAGTTCCAAATGATCCGTAAAATTTTGGGATCGTAGGATATTACGAGGGGAAACCCGTCCCGACTCATTCATGGAGACCATGCTGGCAAAGACGAGTTCTATGGAATCGTCCGCCCGAAAAGCATCCAGCAAAAGGGACAAGCCATCCGGCAAGAGCATATCGTCCGCCGAGAGGATTTTTACATAGGTTCCCTTCATCTGCCGGGCGTAATGCGATAGAATCGTGGGAGCCCCGATATTTTCCGGAAAATCGACATGGTGAATGCGGCTGTCCGAATACGAGCGGGCTATGGCAGAACTGTCATCAGTCGAACCGTTGTTAAACAACCATAATTCAAAATCTTTATGAGATTGCCCGAGGACGGATTCAACGCACTGCCGGATGTATTTCCCGTCATTATAGATAGGCACAAGAATTGAGATATCCGGATTCAGATCGCCCATGGATACTTATTTCCGTAACGTGCGTCTACTGTTAAGACCTTACAGTGTGCGAAGTCGCAAGGAACCCCAGGACAGGCCAACACCAAAGCCAGCAGCCACCACGACATCGCCGACTGTCGTACCACCGGTGTCATGCCGTTGTTTAAGAAGAATTGGGATGGAGGCTGATACGGTATTACCAATCGTATCAAGATTTTTCCACACGCGTTCTGATGGAATTCGCATTATTCGGGTGAAGGAATCGAGAATTATGCCGCTCGCCTGATGGAATGCCCAGCCATCGATATCCCTTACTGCCAAGTCTGCACGTTTCAATAGAAATTCCAAATGTTCCGGTACCACGGAAACAGCGAAACCGCGAATGCCCAATCCATCCATGTTGATGTGATCAGGATATCTGAATTCGGCGTCACCATTACTTCCTTTTGGAGTCCGACAGCCTCCGTTTGGAATAATGAACAGGTTTCCCTGCGCCCCGTCCGTACCCAACAAAATGTCTTCGACAGTGAACAGTCCGTTATCCGCTTCGCGACTCAGCCAGGTCGCTGACGCCGCATCCCCGAAGAGAACTGTACAAGCCCTGTCTTCAGGATGAATAAGTTTTGAATACGTGTCGGCGTTCACGAGTAGAACATTGTTGGCCAATCGGGTGTAAAGAAAGCCACGCGCTATGGCAACTCCGTAGGGAAAGCCGGAGCACGCCAAGTTAATGTCAAATGCCGCCACATGCGAGGACAAGCCCAACCTGCCCTGAAGTATGCAGGCATTGGGCGGAAGAATATGGTCTCCTGATTCGGTACAGAAAACGATCGCATCAATCTTTTCCTGAAGCCCAGGGTGACGTGAAAATAATGCACGTACCGCCGCCTCAGCCACATCGAGAGCAGTCTCGTTTTCGCCAGCGATATGCCGACTATAAACACCGGTTTTCGTTTGCAGTCGCCCGATAGTCCAGTCAGGATGTCTTTCATCAAGCTGGTTATTGGTAAGAATTGTTTCCGGAAAAGCGAACGCCGTATCTCTTATGACCACCGGAAAGGAAGGCTGTGATTTCATGAGTTTTTTTCCGTTGTTTTAACGTCGACTGACTCAAATCGCCCCTTTTGCGGCGGCGGCTTGTCGCAGCGCGTAATCGGCGAGCGTACCAATAGCCCTAAACGGAGAGTCCTTTTTTGACATGCCTGCCGTAACAATGAGGAACACCGGGGCATTTATTCTATCGCTCAGCCATTCCTCGAGATCCGTGATCATATTCACCAGACCCATGGAGTCGACCACGCCTTTCTGGCCCCATAATACAGTTTCGTCATTCAATTCTTGTGGAATAGTGCCTCCTATTTCCTGTACAGCAATAATGACCAAATCCTTGATTTTTTCACACACTTCCACTCTATCCATTGGTGTTCTCCGAAGCGGGTCGTTCAGTAAGGCCGTTGGCATGAAATGTTATTCATTCGCCTTTTTGTTAAAGAATATTTTAAATAAATCCTTAAAAAGTGGAATAATTGCCGTCAGCCAGCGCAGACTGGCGCTTTGGTGGGTTTTGGGAGTTGTCCGGCGCCGCCGGGTAAAGTAACGAACCAGCGGTATCACTACCGGCCTTAAAACGAGCGGCGAATACCTTCTGTAATATAATCTGATAAACCTTGCCTGGGATCGTCTTATTTTCTCTTTTTCCGGAAACGTTGCCAAAAAGCTTAAAGCAAGGAAAAACGTGTAAATTTTTACTCCATTTGAAAAATTGAGCGAGGTCGACGCATTGAGTTGACTGGGCTTCAGGTATCCCTTTCGGAAAAACTCGCGATACATTCTCGGGATGTTGATAGCCAGAAATATGTATGGCTCGGATTTCGAAGGTTTTTCGTCGTGCAGGGCGATTATTTTAGGTAAAAAGGCGTCACACACAACGGACGGCTCCCTGTCGAAGAAGTAAGAACGGCTGAGGACGACGCTCTGAACCATTCCCTTGAGATCGCGTCTAAGCAAGGCATCGGTTGTCTGTCCATGGTTTCACTCTCTTTCACTATTGGAGGTAAATTACCCGTCCCGACACTGGCAAAAGAATCGTTAACGACGCCACTCTTTTTTCTCTTCTCCACTCGTTGATGGAACAATAGTTGGCGTCTCGCTTCTCGCCGATCGAGACCAGCCTTTGCTTGAATATTGATTATGGTTTCCGGATCATGAACGGCAATATCGGTAATTCTTTTCAATAACTCGGACGTGTCGATTGATTCATCAGCAGCCACATGCTCATATCCGGATTCGCGCTGCGTCACGACGGTCTGAATGGAGTTTTTAACATCCACCAAAACTTTTTGTCCGTTCCAAAAGTTCGCCACTATAAACCCGACATGGGAATGGCTGCACCTGAACGTGCGGTAACGGGCGAATTCTCTCAATCGGGCATTTTTACGCCTGAATATATTGCACGATATGCAACCGAAGGCAAACAGCGGACTCAAAACCGTTAAAAGCTCCTGCATCGTTCCATTGAATCCGTTGGGGAAGTAGGACTGATACGGTTTTTCATAGACGGTACGGCCGTCCTCGTGATACAGCATCCTATCGACGAGGTAGACGTCAGGCAAATGTCTTTCGAGTCGCTTCAGTACATTCTCAAACGTATGAACGCTGAAAGTATCATCGTCCCCGAAAAGCCACACATATTCACCCGCCGCCAAACTGGTGACACGCTGAAGGTTTTTATGCGCCCCTATGTTTTTGCGATTTTTGTGGTATCGTATGTCAATAGTCCGGGAATAGCTGCCACATAGTTTTGTCGTTTCGTCATTGGTGCTATTATCGGCGATTACAACTTCCACTTTTCGTTTGGTTTTTTCCGAACACGCGGAGAGAACCGTGAAAATTGTCCTCAATGTGTGCGGTCTATTGTATGTCGGTATGCAGAGGGACAAAAACTTCATTGGCTCTCCAAGGTTCCATCACCTGGAAAATATTGTGTGAATACACTCGACGACGTGATTAATCATAGGTTCTGAAAGACCCGGATAAATTCCTACGAAAAACGTATCGTGCATTATCTTGTCGGTTGTTCGCAGGTCCGAGGCTATCCGGCAGGTAATATCTTTGTAAGCCGGCTGTTTGAGGAGATTTCCGCCGAAGAGCTGGCGTGTGTCTATCCTCACCGAGTCCAAATACCGAACGATTTCGAGACGCGTTTTGCTCGCGCCATCCCTCAATGTTATGGGAAGCGCGAACCAATTTGTCTTCGCCTCGGGGAGCGATTCAGGGAGGATGACCTGATCATTATAATGGGCGAACGCCGCCAGCAGTTTTTTGAAATTAGCGTTGCGAGCTTCTATAAAACGGTTTGCTTTGGGAAGCTGGGCGCATCCTATCGCCGCCTGAAAATCCGTGAGCTTGAGATTGTAGCCAATATGATCGTAAACGTATTTATGGTCGTATCCATCTGGCAAATTACCGTATTTTCCGGTGAAGCGGGAACCGCACGAATCGTTGACCCCGGGTTTGCACCAACAGGCGCGCCCCCAGTCTCGCAAGGAAACGGCAATGCGGTAATAGTCATCGTCATCGGTAAGGATCGCCCCACCCTCCCCTGTCGTTATAAAATGGGGCGGATAAAAACTTGATGTCGCTCCAATGCCGAACTGTCCGACCTTCTTGCCACCGTAAGTGGAATTGAGTGCGTCGCAACAATCTTCCAAAAGAAAAGCGCCGCGATCTTCGCAGAGTTGACGAATTTCTTCGATAGGCATGGGATTACCCAAGGTATGGGCGAGAAAGACCGCCTTGACCTTGGGTGACCAGGCCGCTTCGATAGCTTCAACCGTAACATTATAAGTAGGCAATGAAACATCGATTATGACCGGCGTCAACCCGTAATGCAGAATTGGATTGAGCGTAGTCGGAAAACCCGCGGCAACGGCAATGACTTCATCGCCAGGCTTCAGCGCCCGCTCCCCATATTCAGGTGCGGTCAGCGCCGCCAACGCTATCAGGTTGGCCGAAGACCCCGAATTGACGAGAAGGCAATGTTTTTTCTCACAAAACGCGGCAAAATCCCGTTCAAACTTTCCGGCCCATCTGCCTTCCGTCATCCAGCATTCGAGAGACGCTTCCAACAAGTTACTGATCTCGGCATAATCGCAAACACGACCAGCATAGGGTACCAAGGTTTGCCCGGGTATGAATTCCTTCACTGGTGAAGCATCGTAATACTCCCGGGCCAGAGACAAGATTTGTTTTTTATTTCCTTCTGGTCCATACCGGCAACTCCCTAGAAGTGGTTTCTTTTTCTTGTTTTATTACGACGGAGGCGGTTTTATCTTGTATGTTCAAATTATTCCCTAAAGCCGCTTCTAGGCTGTTTCCTCGTTAAAACTGAGTTTCATGGTCACTACATAATCGTCTGCCGCATTGTACCCCGGAATATACAACGGACGTAGGCTTGTGCCCCCTTTCACCTGAATCGAACGCAGAGGAGTTCTATTTATCTCGCGCATACCGAGCATGTTGTTAAACAAGAGCGCGGGCTTGTTACTGGCAAGGATACGTGCGTGCACTCCTTTAAGGCCTAATTCATCGCGCGCCCATTCCATTATCCGGACACAGGCTGGACCGGCATAATCCACACCGCTTCTGTCACCGAGAATGAGATTGTCGAGTTCCGCGTATTCGGTATGGCAATCAAAACGAAACAGGCCGATATGACCGACGTATTTCTTTCCGTCGCCGAAGAAAAATAGAATCCTGTCTCGGACTTTTTCCTGCATATTCTGTAACCAGCGGCGAGTTCCTTCTTCGGTTACACCGAGACGGTCAAAAAAGGCATGCTGATTCTCTCGCCGCCACCTGGCCAGTAGTTCCACTTCCCGCATATTCGTTATGCTCGCGTCGGTAACAGATACCAGTTCACCGCTGCGACCGTCGGACAGCGTAAATGGCAGAACGAGCTTTTCTTTCTTGGCAGAGGCGAGTTCTGCTTGGATTTCCTTCTCGCGTTTTAACCACCCCCACGGCTGCCTCGCTCCAACTTTCGAAGACGGCCCAGCGCCTACCAGTTTCCGGATGACCGAACATATATAATCTATTTCTTCTTCCGTCCGATTGTGGCCACTTGGTAGGTTTATGCCCTTTAAGCCGACGTGATATGCGACCGGGTTGTCCGCTTTATTAAACATTGGCATGGAGGAAAGCGGATAGAAAATGGGACGTGAATCTATTCCCTGCTCTTTAAGTTGAGCCATAAAGGCTTGACGATCCGCTTTTTCATCTTGAAGTACTAGGGAAGACATCCAGAATATATTTTTACATTCTGGGCGTTCGGCATTCAAGGTGATAGCATCGACATCCACCAGCCTGTCTCGATACCACTGGAAGATTTGACGTTTTTTTGTAAGAATTTCTTCAGCGCGCTCGATCTGGGCCAGGCCAAGCGCCGCCTGGATGTTGGACATTTTATACTTGTACCCGATGGAGGTGTTGAAAAGCGCTATATCGCGGCTACGGCCATGATCACCTATAACGGCGATGCGATCCATTAACTCGTCGTCGCTGGTCAGGAGCATGCCGCCCTCGCCGGTCACGAACGCCTTGGCACCTTGAAAGCTGACGGCCGCGAGATTGCCAAAAGAGCCAGTCGTTGTTCCCTGGTATTACGCGCGGATGGAGTGAGCGGCGTCTTCGACGACAAAGAGGTTATGTTTTTCGGCCAACTGAAGTATGGGCGTCATATCGCATGGATGGCCATAAAGGTGAACAGGCATGACCGCCTTTGTTCGAGGCGTGATCGCTTTCTCGAAGGACGCGGGTGAGATGCACCAGGTATCCGGTTCGACATCGCAGAACACAGGCGTTGCACCTGTATAAATTACAGCGGAAGCGGTCGCCACCCAGGTTATCTCGGGAATAATAACCTCATCGCCTGGCCCTATTCCAAGACCGAGAAGCCCGAGATGCATGGCGCCGGTGCAACTTGCTGTGGCAAGCGCCTGACGAACACCGATGAAATCGGCCATTGTTTTTTCAAAGCGCCTGAGATATTCCGCCCATTGATTATTCCAGCCATTTGCGGCGGCATCTGTTGCATATTCTATTTCCAGGGCGGAAATGGACGGGCCGGCCGTCAGAATCACGTGGTTGATATTCATATAACTCACCCATTCATCAAAAGTTTTACAACGCCGGCAATTCCGTCAGCGTCTATGGAATTCATTCTACGGATGGTCGGTTGTGACCAAGGCTCATAAAGCGTTTCATGAGACAAGCCGAGCGATAGCACCCTTCCCGCATACCCGTTTCGGTAGCCGGACTCGGCGACCATTCCATACAAACCGCCTTTTGGGACATGCTCCTCCACCACAACCACGCTGGCAAACGTGGAGAAAACCATTTCCTGTAACAAATCCTTCGATAGATCGTACCAGGAGAAAAGCGCTGGCCGAAAACCATCGGCACGTAGGCTGTCAACCGCGCGAACAGCCTCGACAGTCACCGGTCCGGTGGAAATCAAGGCAACCTTTTCACCGTCCCGAAGACAGGCCATACCGTTCCGGGCTGCTAGCGGCGCGTTATGGAGATCCGGTTCGCCTCCCTTACCAAGACGCAAATATGCCGGACCGTTATACTCAACCATTAGGGAAAAACACGTCGCGAGTTCATGACGGTCGGCGGGAGAATAAATTCGCAGGTTTGGCAATGGTCGAAGAATTGATATATCTTCGATACCCATGT
Organism: Planctomycetota bacterium; assembly: GCA_020860865.1. Taxonomy (GTDB): domain Bacteria; phylum Planctomycetota; class SZUA-567; order SZUA-567; family SZUA-567; genus JAJBSZ01. The sequence goes on from JAJBTL010000218.1 coordinate 20,348, forward strand.
GCGTGTAACCATAATGGTTATACGACGCGCCCGCACCCACCGATACAATGCTCACGGGAAGGTTATGATAACAGGGTCCATTCTTGATCTGCTCAAGACAACGAAACGTGACAAAGTTGACAATGGAGTAGCAGAACGTCCGTCGACCAAGAGATGCCAGCCCGGTGGCAACTCCCATCATGTTTTGCTCGGCAATTCCCGCGTTCACAACCCGCTGCGGGTACGCAGCCAGCAGCTCATCCAAAACGGAATACCCCAAATCGCCGGTGAGAAAACAACTGGTACAACCACGTTCTTCGGAAAAAAAACGCGTCACCTCACTAACAAAGTTATTACGCATGCCTGATGCGACCAGGATGGCCGCCCCCTTTCCATATAGTGGAGTCATCGCTCCGCTGACAAGCGCGCCTTGGTGAGCCAAGCTGATTAAGAATTTAATGGCGAACCGTTCCGTTAGCGTCCAACTCGGCCAGCATTTCATTCAGTCGGTCGACGGGGGGCGGGCGATAATGCCAAATATTATCGTCTTCCATGAAGGAGATTCCCTTCCCTTTCACGGTCTTGGCGACAACCGCACGCGGACGGCAATACGGTGATTTCTGGAAAGCGCGTGCCAAGACAGTGTGATCATGCCCATCCACCATTTGTGCGTCCCAGCCGAATGACTCAAATCGCTGAGCCAAGTTTTCCTGCACGAGCACCTCCGCGGTACGACCGTATGCCTGATGTCCGTTCGCGTCTACGACCAGGATCAGGTTGTCCAAACGATGATGGCCGGCAAACTGGACCGCTTCCCACACCGATCCTTCATTACATTCGCCGTCGCCCATCACCACGTACGTGAGGGATGGACTGCATCCCAAACGGGCGCCTAACGCGAGGCCACACCCAATAGAAAGCCCATGTCCCAACGATCCGGTCGAGAACTCAATTCCAGGAAGCTTATGGGTGACGTGTCCAGCCAAAGGGGAGCCATCCCTGCAGTATTGCTCACCCAACGATTCCGGGATGATTCCACATTGGATAAGGGCGGAATACACAACTGTGGAGGAATGCCCTTTGCTAAAAATCATTCGATGGCGGTCTGGATCGTTCATAACTTCTGCGTTCATTCCCACCACATCAACAAAGAGCACCGCAATAATATCCGCTGCGGACAGGTTTCCGGCGGTATGGGCGGCCGAGGAGGCGCACGCCATGCGTAACACACGCTTCCGTATCATCCTCGCGAAATCTTCAGAGTTCACTGTCCGACTCCTCGCCCATGAATCGAATTATTTCGGCCTTGGAATCACTGCATCCGAAATAAACATCGGCGGTCCTCCGCAATGCCTCGGGAAGGGCGACCCGTGGTCTCCATCCCAATACTTTTTGCGCTTTCGTCGCGTCTATCGAAAGAAATGAAGCTTCATGCAAGCCCGGGGTTTTCTCGTAAATGACTTCCGGCGGGTTGTCACAATACAGGAGAAAACTGGACAGTAAGTCACGTACAGATAGTGCATCGCACGGATCGGGAGCGAAGTTCCATCCGCCAAATACGTTGGTGGCATTTTCCTCTACCTTTGCGGCAAGGAGCAAATATCCGTGCAGGCAGTTAAGAACGTACTGCCAGGGACGCACAGCGTCTGGATGACGTATCCGCAGGTGGCAGCCGTTTTCGATTGCCCGTATTGCATCGGGAATAAGACGCCCAAAAGCTCTATCACCGCCGCCAATAACGTTTCCGGCGCGCACCGATACCACAGCCTTGCCATGACGCGCCATGAGTTCGGGCGGAAAGAATGAACGAACCCAGGAAGAAATCAGGAGTTCATCACAACCTTTGGAAGAGCTGTATGGATCGCGCCCCCATTCTGTCGTTTTCTCGATATCCCCATAGCCATTCGCGATTCTCATAACATTTATCGCTGGTGGCCAGAACGACCGTTATATTTTTCTTCGTGGCGCGAATCGCCTCCAGAACATTGACCGTACCCATGACGTTTGTTTCGTACGTCTCTCGCGGCTTTTCATACGCGGGGAGAACCAACGCTTGGGCAGCAAGGTGAAAGAGAAAATCCGGACCTGCATCACGGACAACTTTCGCCAAACTTTCAAAATCACGGATATCGCCGTCAATCGATTCGACCCTGCTCTTCAGACCGCTCTTGACAAAAAGGCAGTCGGGATCTTCCGCCGGAAGAGCGTAGCCGATTACGTTCGCACCCAAAAGACTGAGCCATTCCGCCAACCAGGCCCCTTTGAAGCCGGTGTGGCCCGTAATTACGATCGTCTTGTTTTTAAAGGCGCGGGAAAGAAGCGTTACCATGTTTTCCAGTCCGCCTTTCCAGAATCCCATAGCTCGTTTAGTTGAAACTTGTCCCGTAAAATATCCATTGGCTGCCAAAACCCGTTATGTTTGTAACTCATCAACTCGCCCTTCTCCACAAGACGAGGGAGCGCCCCAAGCTCGAACGGTTCAGTTTCGTCATCACTTAAAAAGTTCAGAACTTCCGGCTCCAGCACAAAGTACCCAATATTAATTTCCTCTGCGCTTAATCCTTTTTCTTGCATCTTTACTATGCGACGGTATTCATCCGTCCTGACCAAACCAAATCTTTCAAGGGGATGATAGGTTGACATTGTGGCAAGTTTGCCATGACTGCGGTGGAATTTGACAAGTTCCTCTATTTTTATGTCCGCCACGCCGTCACCATACGTAAGCATGAATGGTGAGGTCTCAAGGTAAATCTTGCAGCGTTGTAACCGGCCACCCGTCGCCGTATTATCACCGGTATTTACCAACGTAACCTTCCAGTTTGGAGCCACGCAATTGACAATCTCCACATCACCAGTGGCGAGATTGACGGTAAAATCACATTCATGGAGGTGGTAATCTAGAAAATATCGTCTAACCACATCACCGCGATAACCCAAACAGATTAGGAAATCAGTAAAACCGCACTGCGCATATGTCATCATGATATGCCAGATGATAGGACGTCCGCCAATTTCCACCATTGGCTTGGGGATCACCTTTGTTTCTTCAGAAAGTCGGGTACCAAGCCCTCCGGCGAGAATGACAACCTTCATTGCGGCACCGCGCTTTCTAAGTTTAATAATGCCGGATTAGCATTGGAATCTCATGAACGATTTACATCTGTTCCTCGGGGGATTTTAGTAGTACATCCCAAGATATATACCGTCTTCTTGATTCTAAAACCCACGATCACACCCCCTGACAATGCAACATAAACACTGTTATGGGTTGCGGTATATATAGTATGTCGATATGGTGGGTGGGTGGATTAGTTGTGAATGGCATAAAAAAACGCCGTCCCCAAAAAAGGAAACGGCGATTGAACACGTCGAAGCTAATGATATGTAGTTAAATAACTAACCCCATAACAGTGTTTATGTTGCTAATAATGCCCAAGGACAACCTTCAACGCAGATGGATTCATCCTGCGAACAGGCGACCTTACTGCCTGGCATGGAACCATTTTGTTGTTCTTTAGAGTATAGTTCCATTCTTAATTAAAGGTCAAGAAAAAAACATAGACAGTTTTTATTCCATTCCATTATTTCCGAATGAACCGCAAGAAAAAAACTTACTTCATGGATTTAGGAGTCAATGTTTGAGGAATTTGGATCATTGCGCGGTTTTGACCAACGTGATAGTACCATTTTGCGTAAGGCTATCAGGTGCTTATTCATCTGGCTCATATCAAATGCGAAACGAAAAGTAGGATGGGTGGGCATATTTGGTACATAAAACGCGGTTGGACCACGAAACTTCGTACGCGGCATTATTCCTGCTCTGGAAATAAAAGCTGACGCTTTGGGTATTCCCTTGGGGACATGCCGGCGTATTTAGAAAATGCGGCAGAAAAACGATTAATCGACGCGAAGCCGGACAGGGCGGCGACTTTGGCGACCGGCAGATCACCCTCCCGGAGAAGCGTCTTCGCGTATTCGACGCGCGTCTTATGAATTTTCGCCAGAATGGAACAACCCATCGCCCGGGAAAAACGCCGCTCAAGATTCCGCCGCGACGTGAACAACCCTTTTACCACATCGCTCGCCGACAGCCCCTTTACCGCATCGCGGCGAATCAGGGACAGCGCCTGAATAACCAGCGGATCAGCCACCGGCACGACGGCGGAGGACGCCCGCTCCACCAATTGTACGGGCGGAATGCGAATCGTGGTCGGCTTGCCCCGCCCCGCCGCAATCAATTGTTCCAGACAGCGCGCCACCTGTCTGCCAATTTCATGGCGGTCGAACGCAATGCTGGACAACGCCGGCCGGGAAAGATTGCACAGGAGTTCCTCGTTGTCAACGCCGACAATGGCCACATCCTCCGGCACCCGTAAACCCGCCAGCCGGCACGACCCAACCACGTTCAAACCGATAATGTCGTTGGCCGCGAAAAGCGCCAGCGGCCTACTCTGCATAGCAAGAAAGTCCGCCAATTCCCGCGAAAACTCCGGACTGTGCCACCAGGACATCGGCCGCGAAAAGACGTTCAAATCTCCCAGCCGCTTCGCCTCCGTCGCCCGGGTAAATCCCCGCACTCTCTCCTCCGCCCACCCGGCCCCTTCGGCAGCGCAACAAGCGAAATGCAAAAACCCGTTGCCAAGGAAGTAGTCCCCCGCCATCGCCCCAATATCAACATTGGCGTTGGAAACCAAGGACGCCGCCGGATGCCGCGCACCACCCGACACATCCACCACCGGCAACCCGGATGACACCAGCATCGCCCCCTCGGC
>JAJBTL010000279.1 GCA_020860865.1 Planctomycetota bacterium
CGCGAGCGACTGGATGCGACTAACCCGGAATTTTCACGAAAATTCTTAAATTGCTTTAGTCGATAAACTTTACCTGTACTTGAGCCGGCACACCCACAAGGCCTGAGAATCGGGGTACAGTACTTGAAGAGCGATGCAGTGCAGGATTGATACCATCGTTGGCGGTACGTTCGGAACGCGGATTAATTCATTTGTATAACTATACTGGCCAAACGACCCTTTTCTAACGTATGACAGGTACTGCAGTCGGGAGTTTTCAAATATGGACAATCAGGACTATCTTCCAACGCAGTTTTTCCTCAAGCCCGGATACGCCATGGCGAATCACGAGGCATCGATTATCCGAGCCGTTCTCGGGAATTGCGTTGCGGTTACCTTCTTTGATCGGAACAATTGCTTTGGCGGGATGAACCAGTTTGTTTTTCCGAAAACCACCGCCAGGGAAGATATGACGGCGCAGTACGGCAATGTCGGCATCCGCGCCCTCTTCCGGATGTTGGTTGATATGGGAGCAAGCCGGGAAAACTTGGTGGCACAGATAATCGGCGGATCGGAGTGCCGAATTTTCAATGATGAGGGGTTGGGCGAACAGAATGTCGCGCTGGCCCGGGGCGTCCTGGCCCAGCTCAAGGTGCCGGTCATCTCCGAGGATGTTGGCGGCAAGATGGGTCGGAAGGTTATTTATCATTCCGGAACGAACGAAATGGCAGTATTCAAGGTTGATACTCTTCGTCGCTGCGACTGGTTCAAGCCCGGGATGGATCTGCGTTACGACTTCTTCGATGACGGTCGCTGATTATCTCGTTCGCCAGCATTGTAACCATAATTTTTTACTGAAGTTACCAACCAAAAAGGGCTGACCTTTTTGGTTTTTTTGTTTCCATGGCGTGGTAAGGTATCAGGTAGAGTATTGTCGTTATTTCATTAATCTACGACACGTGTCTATTTCATGCTGACGGGTATTTTGCCACCAACCTTTATTGGAAGATTGCATCCATTTTTTTAATAACTTGTTCTATTATAGATGGTTGGGATTTTGGAGGTTTCCAATTTTCCTAAAATGTCCTATTTAAAAAAAAGATACCGCCAGTACGGCGGTATCTATGTGAAAGAAAACCATGGTGGTGGTTTTAGGCGAGGAAGTCAAGCATGTTCCGGGATTGTTCCTTCACCGCCGCGAACATCCGTGAACCAGCCTGCGACATGACCTGCGTCCGGGTAAACTCCGCCATCGACATCGCCATATCGGTATCGCGGAGGCTGGATTCCGACCGGGTGAGATTCTCATGGGTGGCGGACAGGACATTCCGTTCGTAGCTGTGGGCGGTCCGGATAGCGCCGACAGTTCCCCGCATGGTGAGGATTTCCTTGGCCGATTTCTCCACAATCCGCATGGCCAGCACCGGATCTTCGTAGAGGCTGGCTTTTCCGCCTGAAAGGACGTCCTTGAGGGTATAGGTGTCGGTGACGATTTCGCCGTTAGCATTGGTGTAGGGCGTGCCCTCAATACTGCCGAGCGTGCCGATATTGAGATTTTTCAAATCGAGCGCGGCCTGGTATAACGCCTTGTCGTCATCGGACATGTCGGAATCGTCAATGCTGACAATGGGGACGAAGGCATTGATGTGGTCGGCGATGGCCGCTTTTGCATCGTCGTCCGAGAGGTTTTCCAGTTCATCAAGAAAACTGCTGGTGAGATACACCTTGTTCGGGTCCTCGGCCAAGCGGCGCCTCCCAAACGAGGCAAGCGTATCCGACTGGTCTGTCGTAAAGAGGTCCAGAAGCGGATCGGTCAGGCTGAAGTCGCGGGAGCCATTGTCATCGTCGGTTGCCGCTCCGCTGTCCGCGTCCGATTCCGGCGAGGGGGCGGTTTCGTCCGCCGCCGTTCCCGTGGCCGGGTCGCTGGCTGATTTTTCCGTGGTTTTATCGTCGCCGTTTACTGTCCGGCGGATTTCCGCCAGGACATCGTCCAGGCTGGCGCCGTCCTTGAAGGCGATTTCGATGGTCTCGTCGCCATTTTCCCCCATTCCGGGGATGAGGAAGGTCTTGTCGCCATTGACGAGGAGGCCGTCGGCGGCTCCGATAAAGGGGCCTTCTTTCGCCAGGCGTTTTTCATCGATAAAATACGGAAGCGTCTGGACCATGCCGTCGAGAGCGACCATCTGGTCGTCACTGAGCGCCGCTCCGGGCAGGATGCTTTTCAGGTCGAGGTTTTCCAGGATCTTCTCGCCGGCGTAGGAGGTGGAATTGAAGATCCGGTCGATAGCCTGGATGCCCGCATCCATCTCGGCCTGATTGGCCGCAATCATCTCCTTGGATATGACGCCGGTGTTGGCGGAATCGATGGCGAGGTTTTTCAGGTCGCGGAGGACGGTATTGACTTCGCTGAACGCCCCCTCAACAACGCCCAAGAGGTTGTCGGCTTCGACACTGTTCTGGATAGCCCGTTCAATTCCCTCGATTTGGGCGCGGAGCCGTTCGGACTGGATAAGGCCGGCCGGATCGTCCGCCGCCTTGTTGATGCGGAGGCCGCTCGACAGCTTTTCCATAACGCTGGCCTGATCGCGCCCGGTCGACCGCATGGTGCGGGACAGGTTGGCCAGGTTGAAATTGTTATGGACTGATATCATGTCGTCGCCTTGGCGTCGGGTCCGGTACGGTTTTCCACCATTCCCTATTAGCGGTCGCTTCGTTATGAACTTTAGTTATCGTCGTAACCATATCCGCCGAGGATTTATTTTTACACGACAATTACCGGCGTTCCAGAGGGTTACGGAAAACTCAATAAAAATTTAGTGATCACTTGATTAGTTTCAACCCATATCGTACAATGAAACCGGCACGGACGTGCAGTGGTTTGGACAGTAATGGTTAGCCGTACGGGAAACTAGACCCATTGGCAGAGCCCCAGCCCCAACCTGTTCCACCGCTCCGCTGCGTTCGGGCATGCCTGTTGTGTTGTGGTACTGGGGATGACGGCTACGTTGACGCATTGAATAACTGCACGGGGACGGGTGCAAGGACTACATCATGGATGCACAAGAAAAGCTGGAAATTCTCGCCGACGCCGGCCGTTACGACCTCGCCTGCGCCTGCGTCACG
>JAJBTL010000183.1 GCA_020860865.1 Planctomycetota bacterium
CCACGAGCCATGCGACGCCTTTGGACACAATGGTGATAGAAGGAATGGATAGCAAAAATTGACAAGTGTAATCCGCTGCCACATGGTACAATTACTGGTGTAACCGCGTTGGCGCGTCAGTCTTTTTTCCGCTTCTGGAATGCGGTAAAGGCCGACTGGGTTATTGATGTGCCGCTGGTATATCGTGACGACGGCGTGTAGGTGTCGACCGCCGCCGCTGCCGTAGGCCGGGCAAAACGCTTGTATTTGTCGTATTTGTCCGAACGGAGCGACGACGTTATCTGCAGGACCGCCGCTTTGTGCTTTTTCAGGGTTGTCGCTTGTTTACTTATCTGGCGTTGGATGAAGAACGGATCGCTTTCGCCAGCCGATTGAACAGCCATGTGATACCTCCTTGTATAGTTGGATTACACTTGTCAACCATATAGGGTATGGATATCGATCACACTTGTAAACTATAATAGTTTTGGAATCTCGATTTGTTTTGAAACGCAATCGCCTGACAGGGAAGCGTGGCGTGGGAGGAAGTGCTGTGGCAAATATTACCGAGGCCGAATGGCCCATCATGGAAGTGTTGTGGACCAAGGGCACGGCGACCTCCGGCGAGATCATCGCGGTGGTGATTGCCGACAGGGACATCAGCGGCGCGACGGTGAAGTCCCTTATCAACCGGCTGGTCAAAAAGGAAATGATCACCTACACCATCGACCGCCACGATTCGCGCGTCTATCACTACTCGCCGCTCTTGACGCGGGACGAGGCGACGAAGCGGAAAAACGACACGCTCCTCGGCACGGTCTACCAGAGCGATCCGATGAGCATGCTCACCCGTTTCGTCAAGGACGCCAGCCTCAGCCGGCAGGACATAGACGACCTCTACGCGATTCTCCGGGAAAAGGAAAAAGAGGCCAAGGCGCGGGACGCGGGAGGCGAGTAGATACGCCATGCCCCTGCCCGCCCATGTCAGACTGATGCTGGCCGACTGCCGGGAACAACCGGTCTCGGAACTCCAGGCCGGCGACTAGGTCCGTGAAGCATTGACCGGCCAGCCGGCAACGCTGGCCGCCGTCGCCGCCGGACCGGGCGTCGGCATCATGCGGCTGACCACCCAATCCGGCCTCTTTCTCGACTGCACCGAGGATCACCCGGTCATGACCGAAAACGGGCTGGTCCCGGCGGCGGCGGTGCGGCCGGGCGCCCGCGTCATTGTGCCGGGCGGCATGGATGTGTGCAGCGGAAGCGAGCGCCTCCTCGGCGACTACAAAGTCTATGAAACAACGCCCGCCGCGGACGGGCCGGCGGCGGCGCCGTATCCGCCGTGCCTGGTCGCGAACGGCGTGGTTGTTCAGGCGGTATGAGGCGATGCGACGTTTCTGGACGGGATGTACTCCTCACCGCCCCCCCCAAAAAAAAGCCCCGCGGCACCGATATATCCGGCGGCCACAGGGCGGGAGGAGGAGTGAGTTAACTGCGTCGACGAACGTGTCGCCGCAGGGTTTCAAGCCGAATTATTCATCGGTCCGGCCCGGAGCAATGCGACTATTCGGCGGCGCTCTGACGATATTCTTCGTCCTGCCGAAGAGGCGCGGCGGCTGGCGCGTCCTCGGCCAGCATGAGGAAATACCGTTCCAGACGACGGAAGTGTTCGGCCGGATCGTAGGGAGCCGGCTTCCGTCCCATGAGTTCCTGAACTTTCAAATCCAAACCCATAAGAATTGAATTCATAAGGACAATGGCGGCGGTTTCGGTATCGAAGCTCCGCACATACCCCCGGGCGATGCAGCGGTCGAACCAATCCTGAAAAAACTCGATACTGAAGCGGAGAATATCCTGGTTGTAGAGCTTGGCCGCGTCGTTCTCGCGGAACTGCTCCGCCTTCAGCAGGCTGAACGCGTAACAGGTGAAGGTGTTCGACAGCCGTTTCGGTTCAAGGAATATCGTCTCTATTACTTGCCTGAACGATGTCGCCTGGCGGAGTTCCTCGTCCATGGCGCGAAAATACAGCATGTACAGGCGGATGGCATGGGACAAGGCCTCGGCCCAGAGAACGTCCTTGCTGGCGAAATGGGAATAGAGGGAACTCGGCTGGATGCCGACCGAGTCGGCGATGTCCCGCATGGAAACGCTGCCGTAGCCGTGTTTAAGAAACAGCACGGTGGAATTGACAAGAATCCGCTCCTTCGTCCTGTTCCCGGAAACCAGGTACGGCACCTCGTAGGTCTCACCGAAAATTTCGAAGCGGAGCTCTTCCTTGCGGTCCTGTTCGTGCTCGTCCATATCAACCTTGTATTGGGTAATCATCATCCCTCCTCCCGTTCCGGCCAGGCCGGGTAATGGCGTAACAATCGACCGTGGCGCCCGCGAATCTGTGCAGGCACGGACCGGCGGCGGACCGCCCAAGGCGGGGACGACCGCCCGGCGGGTGGGGCGCGGACACCACAGTCGCTTGCGAAACAGCTCTCCCGGCGGACGCGTCGGTCCACTGGCAACCGTCCGAACCGGGAGGACCCGCGAAGGCGGGTTCACCCGTCGTTTCGGCGCCGGTGACGCACGGCGACGGCGTTCCGATGAGAACGGTTTCAAGCAGAATGGCAGGGGGATTTGCCTATGGTCTCATTACAAGCTGTCCCTCCGACGAACAAGCCATTCTTTCAGAGCCGGTAAAAACCGGCTTTTTTTCCTAAAAATTCCGGCCGTCCCGATTACATGGTCGTAACCGATAAAACTGCGTCAGTCCCTGTGCCGCAACGGATTTTTGCCATTCGGAAAGGTGATGAAACCGTTTCATCCGTCCACGTTACGACAACGCCGCCACCATCCGCGCCACCACTTCGGCCACGCGGCGGGCGGTCGGGAGATGGAGGAACTCGTCCGGACCGTGGGCGTTCGAGCCGGGACCGAGCACGCCGGTGACGAGGAAATGGGCGGCGGGAAACCGGTGCCGGAGAAATGCCATGAACGGGATCGATCCGCCTTCGGCGTTACTGTGAACAACGCCGCCGAAACAGTCCGCCGCCGCCGCCCGGAGCGTGTCCGCCAGGTCGGGCGGGAGCGGCGGCGCGGTCCAGCCGTCGGCTGCCGACTGGACGGTGAAGGTC
>JAJBTL010000367.1 GCA_020860865.1 Planctomycetota bacterium
GCTACCGGTCGAGCTCGCGTCTAAATCCTACTTTCACAGAATTTCATAAAATGCTTTAAATTCCCACCTCCTGCCTGAACCGGGCGCTTTCCGCCGACGTGCCGTGGACGCGTTTTATCGGCGCCTGGGTCACGGCCGAGGTGGCGAGTTCATTGATGCGGCGCATGAGGGCGCGGCCGTCCCAATCCACCGGCCAGCCGTCCTTGAGACGGAGGCGGCCGTCGACAAACACCGCCTCGATTTGCGACGTGTTCCCGAGACGCACCAGGTCCCACGGCAAATCCCAACTCGGCACCAGTTCCGGAACGTCCAGGTTGACGACGAGGAAGTCCGCCGCCATACCGGGCGCGATGGCGCCGGTGACGGCTCCGAGACCGAGAACGTCGGCGCCGCCACGGCAGGCGAGGCGGAGCCAGCGGGCGCCGGCGCCGCACGACGAATCGCCGGTCGGCAAGCCGAAGGCGAACCGTTGCGCCGCTTCGGCCGCGTCGACCAGGCGGAACCCGTCGTTCCGGGTGCCGTCGGTGCCGAGGCCGACCCGGATGCCCATGGTGTCCATGAGAAGGGCCGGACTGACGGCGTTCCCCTTCCAGCACGACGCCACCGGGCAGTAGGCGACGCCGGCGCCACGGTTCTTCAGGAGCATGATTTCGTCCGGCGTTATCAGGGTGGCGTGGGCCGCCAGCGTCGCCGGGCCAAGCGCCCCGGCCCGGGCCAGGTGCTCCATTGGCCGGAGCTTCCGGTCCACAATGTACCGCTCCACCGCCACCATATGTTCGTTGACGTGGGTCTGGAACACCCGGCCGGCCGACTCGCACATCTGGTAGACGGTCCTGAGCATGGTGTCACTGGCAATCTCCGGGATGGAGATGGCGAGGGACGGCGTGACGAGGCCGTCACCCCAGCGGGCCAGGTGGTTCTCGGCATTTTTTATTATAACCTTCGGGTCGGGCGGATTCGGCGCGAACGGGACGTCGTTACAAATAAAGCCGAGGACACAGCGGACGCCGACCTCCTCGACCGCCTTGGCGAGGACGGCGAGGTCGTTCGCGTTCCTGGCGCCGGCGTCGGAGACGGTGGTGAAGCCGCCCCGGAGCGCCTCGAACGCCGCCAGCTTGCCGGACAGGTAGACGAGTTCCTCGTCAAGAAACCCCTCCAGGGGCACCCAGACCCGCTTGAAGATTTCCGACGGTTCGCCGTAGGCGAGGCCCTTCCCGAACGCCTGGGCCAGGTGCTGGTGGGTGTCGATGAAGCCGGGCATGACGAGGCGGTCCGGCAGGTCGACCGGCGTGACGCCGGCGTATTCCCGCTTGAGTTGGACGACGGGGCCGACCGCCCGGAAGCGGTTGTCCTCGACAATGACGCCGTAGCCTTCCTTGACGCCGTCCGGCGTGGCGACGGCCCGGGGCGCCAGGAACAACGGTTTCCCGGAAGTGCGGTCGAAATTGAGAACCTCGGTTTCCTTAGTGTTCACCATGATGTAATCCTCGCGTGGGAGTCGGAGAAAGAAAATTCTTCAAAGCTATTTCGCACCGCTTTTCGAGCCGCTTTTTAAAAACGCATCGGACGGTGCGGCGGACGGCGCATTACTGGTTCGCCTTCTTGGGCATTGCCACATGGTTGAACAGGATGTTACAGAGGACGGCGGTGACGGTGCCCATCATCAGGCCGTTATTCAGGATGACCTGGAAGCGGGCGAGAATCGGCAGGCCGAGGCCGTCCGCCAGCACCACCGCGAACGGGGCGAAAATGCCCGGCGCCAGTATCGGTAACAGGCCCATCGTCAACGCTGTCGCCAAGGTGTACATGTTGCCGCGGTCGTGGAGATTGGCGGTTTTAATCATGTTTATTCCCATGACGCCGATGATGGCGAAGACGATAAGGGCGGCGCCGCCGACCACCGCGCCCGGGATGGCGGTCGCGAGACGGCCGAGCGGAGCGAGGAGGGCGACGACGAGAAGGATAAATCCGGCCATGGCGGTGACGTAGCGGGAACGGACGCCGGTGGCTTGGACGATACCGATGTTTTCGCCGCTGGTAATGATGAGGGACGTCCCGAGAATGCCGCCAAGAATTGACGCGAGGCCGTCGCCGCGAATGGTCTGCGGCACGACGACGGTGGAGTCGATTTCCCGGCCGACGACGTCGGCGATGGCGATGGTCTGGCCGGTGGCTTCGGTCATCGAGATGATGCAGAAGATGAGGAGCGGAAGGGAGGCCAGGATGTCGAAGGTCGGCACGCCGAACGGGAATAGGCTCGGGAAGCTGACAATCGGCCCTTCAAGGGCGGCGAAGAAATTCGTCAGGCCGAACAATGCCGACACGAGGGCGCCGCCGATAAGGCCGAGCATGACGGAAATCTGGCCGAACGTACCTTTCAGGAACTTGGCGCAGAGGACGGTGATGAGAATCGTCACAAGGGCGAGGCCGACGTTGGCCGGACGGGCGTAGTTTTCCGTCCCGGGCTGGCCGATGATGACGGAGCCGTAGAGTTTAATCAGGTTGATGGACACGAGGAGGAGCATGGTGCCGATGACAAGCTTCGGGAAGAAGCGGAGGCAACGGCGGAATATCGGCAGGAGGAGCCAGTAGAGGATGCCGGTCATAATGACGGCGCCGGCGGCGGTCGGCAGGTCGGTCTCCTTGGCGATGGACATGAAGAACGCCACCGGCGCGCCGCCCGGCACCATGACGAACGGGCAGTTTGGCGCCGATGCCGAGAGGCCCGTAGGACTGGAGCAGGCTGCCGACACCGCAAATGAGGAAGGTGGCGCTGATGAGGTTGATGGTGAGTTCACTGGAGAGGCCGAGGGCGTTCGCCACCAGGAACACGGACGTGATGGGCGACGCCGCCATGACAAGCACATGCTGGAGCCCGAACAGGAACAACATCGGGAGCGGGAGCTTTTCATCCACCGGATGGACGGTACTGGTTGCGGCAGTCATGGATTCCCTCCTCAGTCTTTTTTTCGAAAACAGCGTTTGGTCCACTACAGTGACCCAATAGAAAATTTGCGCACTCGGTCTTTCCCAGGGGGGGAATGCCGCGCCTGGTAAGCAACCGGATAGGAAAC
>JAJBTL010000383.1 GCA_020860865.1 Planctomycetota bacterium
ATCCAATTTCTTCATCGAGGATTTCAAGCGCACCGGCGCCCTGGAACGGTCGGTCATGTTCATCAACCTCGCCGACGACCCGGCGATTGAGCGTATCTCCATTCCCCGTCTCGCCTTGACGACGGCGGAATACCTCGCCTATGAACTCGGCATGCACATCCTCGTCATCCTCACCGACATGACGAACTACTGCGAGGCGCTCCGGGAAATCTCCGCCGCCCGGAAGGAAGTCCCGAGCCGCCGTGGTTACCCCGGCTACCTCTACACCGACCTCGCGACCATCTACGAGCGCGCCGGCCGGTTGAAGGGGAAGGACGGGTCCATCACCCAGATTCCGATTCTCACCATGCCGGAAGACGACAAGACCCACCCGGTGCCGGACCTGACCGGCTATATCACGGAAGGCCAGATCATCCTTGGCCGTTCTTTCCACGCCGAAGGCATTTATCCGCCGGTCGACGTCCTGCCGAGCCTGTCCCGTCTGAAGGACAAGGGTATTGGCGAAGGCAAGACCCGGGCCGACCACGCCGGTGTTATGAACCAGCTCTACGCCGCCTATGCCCGTGGCAAAAACAGCCAGGAACTGGCCATCGTCCTTGGTGAATCGGCCCTGACCCCCCTCGACCTCCGCTATATGGAGTTCGCCCGCCGGTTCGAGGCCCAGTTCATCACCCAGGCCGACAACGAAAACCGTGAAATCGAGGACAACCTTGATCTTGGCTGGCGCCTCCTTGGCGTGTTGCCGAGGGCGGAACTGAAACGTATCCGTCCGGAATTTGTTGACAAGTACTATGTCGAAGCCACTGACCTCCCATAACCTTCCGAGGAAATTGAACAGTCCTCGACCGGGAACGTCAGACGAAAGGTTTTCTGTATGAAGATCCGAGTAAACCCGACTCGCATGCAGCTTCTCCGCTTGAAAAAGCGGTTGGTCATGTCGCGGCGCGGTCACAAGCTCCTCAAGGACAAGATGGAGGGGCTGGTGCAGGCGTTTATGGAATTGGTCGGCGAATATGCCAGCCTCCGGGACGAAATCGACCGGGAAGTGCCGCGCACATTGTCCCTGTTCATGCTGGTGTCGGGCATCTCAGGGGAAGAGGCGGTGACGGCCGCCCTCGAGGAGACGGACACGCGGCTCGAGGTCGAAATCGAGCGGAAGTCCGTGATGAGTGTCGGCTACCCGGAGGTGGAATTGAAGGGTTTTGAACTGCGCCCGTCCTACAGCACCCTGGCGACGACCACCGATTTCGACATGGCCAGTGCCAGCATGCGGGACATCTTCCCGCGCCTCCTGGAACTGGCGTCCAAGGAGGAAGCTGTTGTCCGGATGGCGGACGAAATCGAAAAGACCCGCCGCCGCGTCAACGCCCTTGAGTACGTGATGATCCCGTCCCTCTCGTCGACCATCAAGGAAATCTCGGCCAAGCTGGAAGAAAACGAACGCTCGAGCCGCGCCCGGTTGATGAAGGTCAAGGATATGATTATGTAGGTTCTAATAACCGAATGCTATCACAACGAAACCGCTCCGCGCTTCGCGGAGCGGTTTCGTTTTTAAAGTGACTCGACTGGCCAGACGAGGCTCTCCAATGCGGTTATCCACTGGATCGACGAATTTGGAACCTGCCTCAAGATAGAGTGGTAACGTGCCAAGTTACCATTGTTTATATTCGTGTAAGTCACCCGAATTTCTGGTCGGCAGACCTCTTCACCCTGGGCATCGGCAGAGCGCACGTGCTTATCGGATAGCCTCGTTAGCTGTCACCACCACCATCCTACCTGCTGTAACTCAACAGCGGCACGTTGCGGCGTTGCAGAGGCAGTGCCTCTGGTGGGCGGCGTTTGTTGCCGAGCATGCCGATGAGGATGTCGACCATGTTGTTGAGGGCATTGGCTTGTTCCGCCAGGTCCCGTGATGCGGCCGCCACTTCTTCCGACGTGGCCGAGATGTTTTGGGTTATCTTGTCCATTTCCGCCATGGTCCGGTTGACCTGTTCCACGCCCTGGGCGGTTTCGTAGGTGGCGGAGGCGATTTCGTTGATGAGGACGGAGACGGACTGCGAGCCGGATTCGATGTCGGTGAAGCCGTTCTTGACCTGCGTCGCCAATTCGGTGCCGTGACGAATCCGCTGGATCGTCGTTTCTATGAGGTCGGTCGTGTCCCGCGCCGCCTGGGCGGAGCGGCCGGCAAGGCCCCGCACTTCGTCGGCGACGACGGCGAAGCCTTTCCCCGCCTCTCCGGCCCGGGCCGCTTCCACCGCCGCGTTCAGGGCGAGGAGGTTGGGCTGGAAGGCGATTTCCTCGATAGTCTTAATAATGTTACTGATGCGTTCGTCCGATTCGTTGATGTCGGCCATGGCTTCCGACATGTTGCCGACGGCGACGACGCCGGATTGGATGCTGGTGGCGTTGGAACGGGTGGTGTCGTTGGTCTTTTCGGCGTTTTCGGCATTGCGTTTGGTCATGGACGCCATCTGTTCAAGGGCGGCGGAGGTTTCCTCCAGGGAGGCGGCCTGGCTGGTGGTGCCGTCGGCGAGCACGCTGGCGGATTCACTGATTTGGCTGGAAGTTATATTGACGTGGGAGGAACTCTCTTCCAGCCGCACCGACAATTCGCCCAGCGTCCGGACCACCCGTTTTCGCATCCAGAAGATGGCGAGGACAATAAGGAGGGCAGAGGCCACCACAAGGGCGAACAGGACCGTCCGGGACATGGTGGCGAGGTATTCGGCCCGGTCGATATCCGCCTGGAGGCGGTTGGCGAGGAGCGATTCAAAGCGCGCCACCGGCGCCTGGATTGCCCTGGCCGCGTCCAGGTAGGCGGGGCTGTGGAGAAGGAGCGAGGCTTCGAGGCTGGCCCGGTCGTGATCTTCGGGCGCCGCCGCTTCCACGCCCTCCATCGCGGCGGTTTCCAGTTCGGCCAGGCTGCCGGACAGGCGGTTGGCCTCGGCCAGGCAGTCCTTTTCCTCCTTGGTGAAACCGGCTTCGTCGTAAAGCTTGTCGAGTTCGATTTGCCGGCCGGGAGAAACGGCGGCGGTGGCCGGGCGGGGAGTCGCGCCGGACCTGACGTTCAGGAT
>JAJBTL010000263.1 GCA_020860865.1 Planctomycetota bacterium
GGGCCGCTTCGACAGCGGCGTTGAGGGCGAGGAGGTTTGTCTGGAAGGCGATGTCGTCAATCAGCTTGACAATGCGGGCAATCCTGATGCCGGCATCCTGAACATCGGTCATGGCGGAAAGGGCGTGGGCGATTTCCTTGCCGGACCGTTCCGCCGCTTCCTTGGCCTGGGCGGCCAATTGGGTGCTCTTGGCGGCGGACTCGGTGTTTCCCTGGACCTTCTTGCTGAAGTCGTTCAGCGATTCCGAAATGGCGGCGATGGAACTGGCCTGCTTGGTGGCGCCGGCCGACAACGAGGTCGCCGATCCGGCGATGCGGTCCACCTGATCGCCAAGGTTTTCCATATTGGTGTTGAGTTCGAGGATGGCGTCCCGGACGCGCATGTGGCTGCTGACATTGTGGAGGAGGATAATGTGCCGGCGGGCGCCGCCGCCTGACAACGGGCAATCGACAACCTGGTAAAAATCCCCGTTCCGGTAAATGACGACATTCGGGTCGAGCGCCACCTGATCCGGGCGAAGCGGGGCGCGACTGGCCTGCAGTTCGCTGTCGAGCGGCCGGCCGAGATCCCGTTCCCGGGAAATGCCGAGGATGGACTCGGCGGCCCGGTTCATCATGAGGTACCGGTTGTTTTCGTCCAGGAGAATAACCGGGTGGCGGACCGCGTCAATCATCTCCTCCCCGGTCAGGTCGCAGCCGAAGCGGCGGCCGGCGATGAAGACGAGAAGGGCGGCAATGACCGACCCGGCCACGAAGATGAGGGCGGCGTAGTTCCACTGCGCCTGAACGAGGGCGGCCCCGGCGGCGGCGGCCTCTCCCGGCGTCACCAGGGGGAGGAGAACATAGTACATCACTATGGCGAGAACAAGGTTCACCGCCACAACGCACCCGATCATTTTCAGCGCGGTACTCCGGGTCGAATTCATCCGGGAACTCCAAGGGGACTGTAAAGGGCCGTATGACAGTGGCCATGCGGCGCGGAACCGAATTGTGCACCTCGATTATCCTGAAAACGGGCGTTTCGCGGCCGGCGTCAGTACGACGCTTCCAGCGCCTCAATTTCGTCCTCGTGGAGCAGCTTCTCCGCATTGAGGATAATCTTGACATCGTCGCCGACCCGGCCAAGGCCCTGGATAAAGCGGTGCGCGACACCCTTCTGCACCGTCGGCGGCGCCGAAATCATTTCCGGCGGAATATCCAGCACCTCGTTCACCGTGTCGACGATGACCCCGACCGGGATGTCGTTCATGTGGGTGATGATGATGCAGGTCCGTTCGTCGTATTCCTTCGCCGGCAGGCCGAAGCGGAGCCGGAGGTCGAGGGTGGGAATCACCTGGCCGCGAAGGTTGATGACACCCTTGACGAAATCGGGAAGGTCCGGAACGTCGGTGATTTTCTGGATAGAGATAATTTCCTTCACATGGCGGATTTCAAGGCCATAGTCCTCCACGTCCAGCCTGAAGGTGAGGTATTTGTCTTTCTGGGTATCGTCGTCTTCATCCACGTCGTCCCAGAAATCGTCAATCATCGATTGCCGCATGGTTCTTTCTCCTGCCGGCGGTGTTTGCCGGTTGTTCTACCCACGACGAAAAACGTGCGTACAACGGTACTGTATGGCTGATAGCGCGGTGACCGCAGTCGTCCCGCGTGAACTCCACATTGACAAAACCCGGCTACGCGCCGGTTCTGCCGCCGCCGGCGGCGTCGAAGTCGATGGACTGCTGCCGGGCCAGACGGACTATGGCGCCGATGTCGAGGATGAGCCCGACCTCGCCGTCTCCAAGGATGGTGCAGCCGGCCACCCCCCCCCGCGCGCGGGGCGGCCGCCCGGGGGAGCCCGGGGTGGCCGGTTCCGGCGGGCCAAGAAGTTCGTCGGCGAACAGGGCGACGACGTCGCCGTCCTCGCCTTCGACAATCATGAGGATGCCTTCAATCATGTTACGGGAACTGTTCACCCGGCTGAAGATCTCGTCCAGCCTGACTATGGGGATGAGTTCGTCCCGGAGCTTGACCATATGCTGCCCGTCCGGCGTCGACATGATCTGGCTTTCGTCCGGCCGGAGCGATTCCCGAATGGACAGGAGGGGGATAATGTACCGGGTATCGCCGGAACTCACCAGCATGCCGTCAATGATCGCCAACGTCAGCGGGATACGGAGGACGACGGCGGTGCCTTCGCCCGGCCGGGTGCGGATGTCGATGCGGCCGGACAACTTTTCAATATTCTTTTTCACGACATCTATGCCGAAACCGCGTCCGGAAATATCCGTGACCTTTTCCGCCGTTGAAAATCCCGGCTCGAAGATGAAGTGGTAAATCTGCCCGTCGGTCAGGTCGGAGCCGTCCCCCTGGATAAGACCCCGGGAAATGGCCCGCTTGAGAATCGCTTCCCGGTCAAGGCCGCGGCCGTCGTCCGAAATGATAATCCACACTTCGCCGCCTTCATGGTGGCCTTCAATCGTCAGCCTGCCCGTCTCCGGCTTGCCGAGATTAACCCGTTCGTCCGGCGGCTCGATGCCGTGGTCGATGGCGTTCCGGATAATGTGGACCAGGGGATCGGAAATCCGTTCGATAACGGTCCGGTCTACTTCGGTGTCTTCGCCGAGAAGGATGAGGTCGACCTGCTTCCCGGCTTTGACGGAAAGGTCGTAGACGAGACGCGTCATGCGCCGGAAGGTCGGAGCCAGCGGAATCATCCGGACCGATGTCGCCATGTCCTGGAGGGAACTGGCGACGCGGCGCAGTTGGTGGACGGCCCGCTCGAGGGATTCGTTGTCGGCGTTCCATACCACCGGATGGCGGGTGACCATGGCCTCGGCGATAACCAGTTCGCCGACGAGGTCGAGCATGCTGTCGAGCTTCCGGAGATCGACCCGGATGTCGTTCCGCGCCGCCAACTGTTCGGCTGTGCGTCGTTTCTGGCCGGTGTCGCTGCTCTTCGCCGCCGCCGTATCCTTGGCGCCGGCCTTGGCGGTCGCGAGGGCGCGGGTATCCCGGAAGCGCTTCGTCGTGTCGGACGGGCGCGGCTGGGCGGCTGTGGAGGTCCCGCCGGCTGCGGCGTTCGCCGCAGG
>JAJBTL010000042.1 GCA_020860865.1 Planctomycetota bacterium
TGTGGGAAAATGGGGCGGGTTGGTTGCGTATGGAAACTTCGACCCGGTCCTCTGGGAGAAGGAGGCAATCTGGTTGGTGACGGCGACGTATTCGCCCCAGATTTTTTGCAGGGTGGTGATGATTTCCGCCTGGCGCGTTGTCGGCGGCGTGTCGCACTGCTCCTGGTAGGCGGCTATCTGGTCGGCGAACTCCCGTTCAAGCTGCTTGAAATCGTTGTCCACCACCCGCTGCATCTCGGCTTCATCCAACGAGTCGATAATGGAGACGGTGGCGATGCGGCGGCGCAAGGCCACGCTTTCAATGATATTCAGGTTGCCGTTCCGGTAGGCGGTACGGCCGAGAAAATCAATACTGCCGGAGAGATTGCGCATTGCGTAAATACCTACTCCAAGTATCACCAAAGCAACCACGAAGAGAATGGCGATGATGGAATAGATTTTTCCCGACATTGACATTTTCATGACAGGCTCCTTTACGGTGTAGGGTGAGCGTGCGAAAAAACATCCTGAAGATCGTACTATGGCGTTAGGAACTGTTACCGAACTGGAGTATTTTCACTCAGTAGAATGCCAAATATCAGGATTGGGACTTCAGGCAAGCTGTACAAAGATAGTAAATGCTCTAGACAAATAGATCAAGGAAAAAAGAGGAAAGCGGGAAAATTAGGACGTGTCTCGTGTCTTCATTTTCGATTGGTTCGCTCGATTAATTATGAATACACAATATGGTTTATTGATGTGTCGGCACGGTGAAAAAGCTTCGGGACTGACGTCTTGAAAAGGTGGTCGTGTGGGAAAATGGGGCGGGTTGGTTGCGTATGGAAACTTCGACCCGGTCCTCTGGCAAAAGAGAAGCGGGGAGGACGCGATATCCTCCCCGCTTCGTTAGTGGTGGTGACCGGCCTTCTTGGTTTCAGAGCCTAATTATTCTCCGCTCCGAGTTCGGACCGGATATACCTGGCCCTGACGACGTCGCGGTCGCCGGACTCGAGTTCGCGGCCTTCCAGGCGTTGGAGGTGGGCCGGCTGGGTGTTCAGGAACAGCTTCTGCACCTCCTGGAGGTCGACGCTGTTGAAGACGCCCATCACCACGCCGAGGCGGAGGGAAGACAGGTGCCGCATCGCTTCTTCGGAACTCATCAGCCGCGCGTTCCGGAGAAGGCCCCAACTACGCCATACCCGGTCCTCGAGCTGGCTCCGTTCCGACGTCGCCAGTTCGTTCCTGGCCTTTTCCTCGTACTGGATGATGGCGGCGATGACCGCCTCCATGTCGTCGATGATGTCCTGCTCGGATCGGCCGCAGGTTATCTGGTTCGATATCTGGTACAGTTCGCCGTAGGCCTCGGTGCCTTCGCCGTAAAAACCGCGCACCGCCATGCGCATCTCGTAGACGGCGCGGAAGACCTTTTCGATATGCCGGGTCATGACGAGGGCCGGGAGATGCAGCATGACGGACACCCGGAGGCCGGTGCCGACGTTCGTGGGGCAACTCGTCAGGTAGCCGTAGTGATCGTCGAAGGCGAAGGCGAGGCGCTCGGACAACTGGTCGTCCAGGCGGTTCACGCGCTGGAAGGCCTCCTGCACGTTCAGGCCGGACATGAGGCACTGCATGCGGAGGTGATCCTCTTCGTTGACCATGATGGCGATGGACGACGGCGCATTGACGGCGACGGCGCGGGGACCCTGGCCGTCCACCAGTTCACGGCTGATAAGATGTCGTTCCATCAGGATGCGCCGGTCCAGCGGGCCCTCGTCCTCGAGTTCGTGCCAAACGTATTGGTCGCCGTCCGGAAGGCTCCGGATGGCGGCGCGGATGGCGTCCATCGTCTCTCCCCGTTCGGATTGATCCGGATGGGTCGGAAAACGCCGGTCCGCCAGGTTCCGGGCCAGGCGGACGCGGGTGGTAACGGCTATCCCCGAGTGCGGCCCGTCGCCGGCCATCCACTGGCCGTTATCTTCGTGTATGCGGGTGTTCATTGGTTTTCAGTACCCTCTTTCGTTTGATCGTCCGCTGCCGGTTTTTCGCCGGCGCCGGCCGGTTCGGGCTTGAAAGCGTCTATCTTTGTCTTGAGCATTGCCGCCGCCTCGTAATTTTCCTCGGCCACGGCGGCCCGGAGCTTTTGCCTGAGCATCCTGACCACTTTTTCCTGATCGCCCTTCATAGCGTTGACGCCGGGATGCTTGCCGACGTGGAACGGCCCGCCGGCCGGCCTTTCGGCGGCGATTTGATTTTCAATAAGCGGCTTCAACTTGGTCGCGAAGGCGGTGTAGTCGTGCGGGCAGCCAAGGCGGCCGCGTTCGCCGAACTGCGACCAGGACATGCCGCAGCGGTCGCAGACAATGTCCTTGTCGATGATTTTCGGCCTGACGACGGCCTTCCCCGGAATGGCGGCGCCGGTGGAGGTCTTTTTCGCGGCCATCCCGAGAAGCTGCGGCAGGTTGGCGGCACCCTGAAGATTGAAGCCCTTCTCGGCCGCGCAGCTTTCGCAGATATGGACCTCCTTCTTGACATTGTTGTGAATGTCGGTGAGATGGATGGTCGCCGGGACTTTTTTACATATCTGACAAATATACATCAGTGTTTTTCCCATTTCTTCAGATTGACCACTTCGGCCAGCGACTTGCCGGAAAGGATTTCGGCGGAAAGCCGCTGCTCCATTTCCATGACGTCGAGAGCGCGGTTGGCATATTCCACCGCCTGCTCCTTCGGGAGCACCATTACCCCGTCGTCGTCCCCGAACATCCAGTCACCGGGACGCACCGCCTGGCCGTTTATAATAATCTCTGTACCGATTTCGCCAAAACCCTTTGGTTCGCCGGCGTTCGAGCAGACGGAGGACGAGAAAATCGGCAGGCCGATTCGCGTTGAGACATCGGAATCCCGTATCGCTCCGTGGATGACAACGCCGCCGAGGCCGCGGTTCTTGGCGGAATGCGCCGCCAATTCCCCAAACACCGCCGGGGTGACGCCGCCGCAGTCGACGACAAGGACGCCGCCGGACGGCGTCTGGTCGATGGCCTGGACGACCTTGTTCCAGTCGCCCGGGCAGGAGCGAACCGTCTGGGCC
>JAJBTL010000025.1:0-1609 GCA_020860865.1 Planctomycetota bacterium
ATACTTCGTCAAATCCGGCTCCCCGGAGTATTTTCCGCCCCAACCACCGGGCGAAAAATAAGCCTGCAGCCGTCTTTTCCTCGTCTCCGACCGACGATACCTATTATGAAACAGCTTCTAAAAACATGCCTTTACAAACACTGCGTAAAATGAGAACGTTCCCTATCGCGTCATGTCGAATCCCGGCCACTTCTCTTCACGGCCCGCCTTGCCGGCGGCCCGAACGCCGAAACGCGGCCGATAAGCTGTGGAGAAAGTAGGACGGATTCCCCAGCCCCTTTGAGGTAGATCATCCCGAAGCGGGTGGTGGTGGCAATGCTGCCAAGCGAATAGGTGGGCTGGGCAATGACCGAGATGGTCGGGGTCATGATGTCGGCCAGCTCGAAGTCGTCCCAGCCGACCAAGGCCACGTCGCCGGGTATGGCGAGGCCGAGTTCCTTGATTGCGGCCAACACCCCGAAAGTGATGAGGGCATTGATGGTAATGATGGCGGTGGGCGGATTCCGCCGCTGCAACAGGGCCTTGCCGGCGTCGATGCCGTTTTGCAGGGCGTGGGTGCCGCGCATGGCGATGAGGGACGGCTCGACCTTCAAACCGTGGGTTTTCAAAGCCTGTTTAAAGCCGTGAATCCTATTCCTGATGGAGTCGATGTTCGGGAGGTGCGTGGCCAACGCGATGCGGGTGTGGCCGAGGTTGACCAGGTGATTCACCGCCAGGGCGGTGCCGGTGGTATTGTCGGTCTGCACCGCCGGCCGGGCCAGGCCCTCCACCTTGCGGTCGAGGAAGACGGTGGGGATCTCGCACTCGTAAATGGCCGCCACCTTGGACGGCATTTCCGCCCGCGACGTAAAGGCGGAGCAGACGATGAGGCCGTCCACCCGTTTGTTCCGGAGCAGAGTCAGGTATTCCTGTTCCTTGTCGCGGTCGTCGTCGATATTGCAGACGATGACGCTGAAGCCCTTCTCGATGGCCGCGTCCTCCACCGCCCGGACCAGCATGGAAAAGAAGGGAACCCGGACGTTGGCGATCATAAGGCCGATGGTGTTGGTGGATTTGCCCTTGAGGCTGCGGGCGGAGGGATTGGGCTGGAAGTCCAGCGCCTTGGCGGCGGCCACCACCTTTGCGCGGGTGGCGGCGGACACGTGGCCGTAACCGCCCAGAGCGCGGCCGGCGGTGGCTACCGAGGTGCCGGCCCGAACGGCAATGTCCTTAATGGTAATGGTCCGCTTGGCTTTCATGACGCCCTGTTTTCCGCTAGCGATGGTGAACCGGTAGTGGGGGAACCCGAGGCGTATGCTGGAGCGGCCGGCCGGGTGCGTGGTGCGTCGTGATGAGTTCGAAGATGTGAGAATGATATAGCGCAAAAAGAGAACGTTTTCAATAAAATTCTCAGAAGTTGCTTAAGGATTTTTTGCATCATTGCTTCCAGGCGGGTAAAAAATGCAGCGCCACCACGGTAACTAACGCGCTGCGGCGCAGCGGAAACGGTGGGCTTTTCGCTCGAGAAACCTCTGGCTTATAAAAGCGTAGAAAAATCCGTCCGCGCTTGATGCGGCGGACCGAAAATTTCCGACCCTGCCAGGTAACGGCGTCACCGCGCTGGAAGCCG
>JAJBTL010000025.1:1619-3065 GCA_020860865.1 Planctomycetota bacterium
CGAAATACCCGGCCAGCCAGTCCGCTAGAATGGCGTCGGGACGGGCGGCGGGCGGCGGATGGATGTCGAGCCGGCCGACCACCTCCGCCACCCGGGCGGCGGCGCCGGCCAGGGTGACGCCGCCCACCAGCTCGTGGACGTGTGCGACAAACGGTCGAACTTGTCCTCGATATCTCACACCATCTCCTCGATGGTGACGATGCCCACGACCGGGCCGGTTGGCTCCCATACCACCATCATGAGGTTGTACTGGTCCACGAACATACGGAGCAGTTCGCAGGCGCTGGTGTCGGATTGATAAAGTTGATGGGCCTAATGATGCCGAGCAGGCTGAGGTTTTTAAGATTTGGTGCTCATAGAATCCACCAGCTTCCTGAAGTACACATAGCCGTCTTTGCTCTCCGGGAAGTCGCCGTCCCGCACCAAGTAGGGGATGTGGAGGTCGACGTGGGCCATCAAGAACGCCTACTGGATAGTGTTATGGGTGGACAGGAGCATCACCTGGTCGAAGGGGATTATCACCTGGCGGGCGGTGATGCCGGAAAGACGGCTGGATGTGTCGATAATGCGCTCCTGGCGGTCGCCGATCTGGTGGCAATCGGTCGGAAGCCTCGTTTTTCAGGACCACTTTCGACAGAAATTAGATGATGCTGGACATCAAAATTACACAAAATAAACACAGGGGTCAGAAAATTGTGATTTGGATAAAATTATAACCCCCGACATAGCCGGGGGTTATAATCAGAATAATATTGGTGCGGAAGAGAGGACTTGAACCTCCATGACCTTGCGGTCACTTGGCCCTCAACCAAGCGCGTCTGCCATTCCGCCACTTCCGCAGTTGTTTCCGAGGAGTAGGTATTCTATTTATTCCAATAGCGTTGTCAATATGTCTTTTTTTATTTTTTTGGCATTACGGAGATTTCTCAGAGCTCCGCCATGATTCATCTTATCTTCGCTCCGTCAGGAACTTTTCCAATTCCTCCAGCGTCGGCGCTCCGGCCTGCGCGCCCAGTTTTTGCGTCTTCAGGGCGGCGGCAGCGGCGGCGCGGCAAATGCGTTCGGCCGGCGGCAGGCCCTGGACCAGACCGGCGGCGTAGACGCCGTGGAAAACATCGCCGCAGCCCGTGGTGTCGACAATTTTCGGCATCGCGAATACCGGCTGGTGATGCACGCAATCCGGCGCCGTCGATTCAGCCCACCAGGCGCCGGCGGTGCCGTCCGTGACTGCGGCAACATTCCGGCCTGGCGCTTTCGCCAAGCGAGTGACCAGGTCCTCAACCGACCCGCCGCCGAAAGTGTCATGCGCGAACGACAGCGGCAGAATGATATGATCCGTCAAGGCCATCACTTCCTCGGACCCCGGCGATACCCGTTCAAAATCGCCGACAACCGGCACGCCGGCGGCCCGGGCGGCACGAACCAGCGGCAGTATGGCCTGGGCAT
>JAJBTL010000372.1 GCA_020860865.1 Planctomycetota bacterium
GGCAGGAACGCGGCCAAGGCCTGCGGCATCCTGGCGGTCACGGAAGAGGAAGGGGTCGACTTCATCGAATTCACGCCGGTGGACACGGTCCTGGAAGGGCGGACGTTTGTCAGGCTGGAACTGGCCCGGGAGCTTCTCGAGGCCGATGTCATCATCAACCTCGCGAAAATGAAAACCCACGGCCAGATGCTCATGTCCTTGGCGGTCAAGAACATGTTCGGGGCCGTACCCGGCGCCCGCAAGCTGCAGTGGCACTACCGGGCCGGACGCGACCGGATGTTTTTCGCCCGAGCCATTAACGACATCGCCGCCGCCGTCCGGCCGGCCTTGTCCATCATGGACGCTGTGGTCGGGATGGACCGGCTTGGACCGACGGCCGGGCGGGCCAGGCCGGTGGGGTTTGTCGCGGCCGCGAACAACCCGTGGGCCCTGGATGCGGCGGTGATGGATATTCTCGGGCTAGACCGCGACCTCCTTTTTACCCTGGCCGATGCGCACCGGGCCGAACTGGGTGAGTGGGAAAACTACCGCTGGCACGGGCCGGACCGGGCGGCGCTCCGGCCGGACGATTGGGAAATACCGGAACTCCGCACCCTCCACATGCACGGCGGCTTTATCGAACGGCGTTTGCCGTGGCTGGCGCGGCGGCTCAGGGAAGCGGTGGCGCCACGGCCGGTGGTGCGGGACGACTGCATCGCCTGCGGCTACTGCGTGGGGATATGCCCCGCGAAGGCGATGCGGGTGGCGGACGGGCGGGTCGTTATCGACTATGCCGTCTGTATCCGTTGTTGTTGCTGTCATGAACTGTGTCAGCACCACGGGATGGACATGCGGAGCGGCGGGTTTTTGGCGCGGTTACTCGGGATTCGCGGTGGACGGGAGACGGACGCCACAGCACAAGGCAATGAGTGACATACCGGTTTCCCGCACATTGCATTGTGATCGCTCGTTTCTCACACATCACTGCAGTTCCCTTTTATCGGACTACCAAGGTAAAACGACGTTGCCGCATCCGCTTTCCCGAACTATCGGACGCCATTTTTTCTCGCGGTAAATCCTGCCCGGCTCTCGTTTTCTCTCCCACTCCTCTCCATGCATAGGCCGCCATCGGCAAAAAGCGTCAGCCGTCACGGGCAAACGGTCGATAATCCCTCTATACATTCCGGTCAGTTACGACCGCGTGGCTCCGGGTCCGCCATTCGGGCAACCGGGGCAGGGCGATCGGCGTTCCGCCGCGTTTTTACGCTATGACTGTCCGTTCCGCACTCGTTTTTTCACCGGGGGGACGACGTGGAGACGACCGCCGACGCTGTGTCCATAAACTATTTCTGGGCGGCGCTCCTCGGACTGGTGCAGGGGCTGGCCGAGTTTTTGCCCATTTCCTCGAGCGGCCACCTGGCCCTGGTCGAACATCTCGGCATGGGGCATCCGGCACCGGCAAGCTTCAACATCCTGCTCCATCTGGCGACGCTCATTGTGGTTATCGCCTATTTTCGCCGGACAATTGTCTGGTACTACCGGAACGACCTCCGCGTCCTCCTGTTCGTCGTCGCGGCGACGGTTCCGACCGGGCTGGTCGGCGTTTTTCTGAAACGGTACTTTGAGGCCTTGCGGCTGTCGCCGTCCCTGATTTGCCTTGGCCTCCTTGTCACCGCCGGCCTTCTCACGGCGGCGGAAACGCGCCGGGGGGCCGGGTACCAGCTACGCGATCTCGGCTGGACCGGGGCGCTGGCGGTGGGGATGTTCCAGGCCATGGCCATCGCGCCCGGAGTGAGCCGGAGCGGCAGCACCATCGCCGCCGGCATGCTGGCCGGGGTCGACCGGGAAGAGGCGTTTTCGTTCAGCTTCATCCTGTCCATTTCCGCCGTGGCCGGGGCCGTGTTTCTCCATGTCGCGTCGGTGTTCCGCAGCGGCGAAGGGTTCGCCGGCCTTCTCGCCGGGGTGGCGCCGGGGCCGTTTTTCCTCGGTTTTGTCGTGGCGGCGGCGAGCGGGTACGGAGCGCTCGTTCTTCTTGAACGGCTGGTGAATGGCGGGCGGCTCCTCTATTTCGCGCTGTACTGCGCGGTCGCCGGCGTGGCCGGACTCATTTATTTCAATTTTGTTCATCCATAGAAAATATTGAATCAAGGACCAATCATGGCAAAGGCGACAAAGTCGGTTAAGAAAAGTCGGGGTGTAATCGGCGGTCTGGCGGCCGCCGCCATCGGCATCGGCATGATGGGATTGGCGGTGTTTATGGCACTGTCGTTCCTCACCGGAAACGTCCTCCTTGACCCGGCGACGGCGGCGGAAGACTGCTGGACCGGCATGCTCGGCGCCTACCTCGCCTACGCCGGTATCAACCCCCTCGGGCTGGTGCCGGCGATGGTGACGGCGGTCCTCATCTTTTTCTGGGGCGCCCATGTCGCCGCCACCGGGAAATTCATCACCACCTGGCCGCAGGTGTTCGGCGGCGGCCTCATTATCGTCGCCTCCGCCCTCGGCGCCTGCGCCTTCAGTGAACACTACGACATCGGCACCGGCGGCCTCCTCGCCGTCTATGTCTCGCCCCCGGCCATCCTCTATTTCGGCCGGCCCGGCCTCATGCTGGCGGCTGTCGGGGTAATAACCCTCGGCGTCCTCCTCGCCTTCGGCGAGTCGGCGGTGAGCGGGGTGCACCGGTTCGTCTTCTTTCTCCGGGACGCCTTCTTCGTCTTCCTTGGCATTCTCGGCCGGAGCCGCGACCTGTTCCGCATGCTGTTCAGCCCGAAGCTGGCTGTCGCCGGCGGGGCGGTGGCGGACGGCTCGAGCGTTTCCGACGTCTTTGAACCGATTGAACGGAACGAACGCGGCGAACGCACCAATCGCGCCGGCCGGGACGACCTGACGACCCGCCGGGAAAAAGCGGCCAAGACGACCAAGCCGACACCGGCCGCCATCGCGACCGCCGTCCTTGACGACGATGCCGTCACTCCCGACGAGGCGGCGGCGGACAAAGACGAGACACCGTCGGCCCTCACCGAGGCCGAACCGGAGACGG
Organism: Planctomycetota bacterium; assembly: GCA_020860865.1. Taxonomy (GTDB): domain Bacteria; phylum Planctomycetota; class SZUA-567; order SZUA-567; family SZUA-567; genus JAJBSZ01. The sequence goes on from JAJBTL010000372.1 coordinate 3,020, forward strand.
CGGTGGCGAAGCCGTCCATGGACACGACGGTGACAACGC
>JAJBTL010000200.1 GCA_020860865.1 Planctomycetota bacterium
ATCCACCGGGTTCGAAATAAGGGCATAGGTCGACGACCGCTCCAGAACGCGCTTCGGCAAGAACCGCTCCGACTCGTAGCCGCAGGTGACGACGACGTTCCGGGCCTCAATTGTGTGACCGGAGGCGGTCTCGACGAGGACGCCCTTTTTCTTCCGCTGCAAGGACGTCACCTTGATCGTGTCATAAACCCGGAGGTTGTCGAGGCCGAGGCCAAGGAGGGCATGGGCCAGTTCGTAGGCGTCGACCTGGGCGCCCTGGCTTGACCACAACGCCGCCGGCGCGGCAAAGCCGAATTCGTCCTTGACCTCCCGGGAATCGAGGAGACGGACGTCCAGGTCTATCCGCCGCCGCGCTTCGTATTCGAGGCGGAGGCCGTAGACGTCGCGGCTTTTACTGGCGTACTGGACGCTCGGTGACTTGACGAACTCGCCCGAGAGGTTTTCCTTCCTGATGATAACCTGGATGGCGTCGATGGCCTGGTAGCAGGCGAGATAGGCCTGTTCCGCCCGTTCGCGCCCGACCTGCTGCGACAGTTCATGGAGGGATTCGTCGATTTCATATTGAAGGAGGGCTGTGCTGGCGCAGGTGCTGCCCATGCCGGGATGACGCTTATCAAGGACAACGACGTCCAGCCCTTCACGGGCCAGGCTGTACGCGGCCAGGGAACCGGTAATGCCGGCGCCGATGACGCAGACGTCGGCCTGACAATCGCCGGTCAAGGCGGGGAAAGACTGCTTATATCCGTTTTTATACAGCCAATACGGTTCGCCGGAGTAAAGGTCCATGGTGAATATGCCTTATGGAGACCGCGCTAGGCGGTAAAAAGATGTGCCGGCCCTCCCCATTTTTTGACTGTCACCGTTAAGCGGCAATCTTTCCCCAAAACCTGACCATGACAAGGTTTTTAAACCATGGCAACAACTCGCGTCGGATCAACCTGGACCAGAATAGTGAATAACGCTCTTGATTTTTAACGTTTACAAATATTAGTATCTCTCCCCGGCGTTTCAAGGAGGAGAGAGAGCGATGTCACGACATGTCCCGAGAGTCACCGTAGCAGTCCTTGTAACCATGTTCCTCTTCGTCATCGCCGCCCGGCCGGTCCGGTCGGCGGAGACGCGGGTGACGTCGGCCCAGGAGTTCCGCGCCGCCATAATGGCCCGGGGCGACAGCACGGTCGTCGTCCCGGACGGCGTCACCCTGGAAATAAACAGCGCGATTACCAATCCTCCCGGCCTCATCGACATCGCCGGCGCCGCCGTTCCGGCCGGAGCCGCGCCGACATCCACCATAGAGGTGGCGGACGGCATCGCCCTCATCACCATCAAGGCGAACAGCACGGACCACGCGCCCGGGAATTTCGGCGGCCTCGCCAACCTGAACATCACCCGGACCGGCGGCGGCACGCCCTCCGTCAACGCCGTCGGCGCCGGCACCATCACCCTGGCCGGCGCCTTCACCGGCGGCATCTCGAACGTCGTCGCCACCGGCCACGCCAATAGCGCCGCCGGCGGATTCCTCTACGCCACATCGTTCGCCGGCGGCATTGTCGATTCGACGTTCTCGGGGAATTCGTCCGGCGGCACGGGCGGCGCCATTTACATCGCCGGTTCGTTTTCCGGGAATATTGAAAACTCGGTGTTCGACAATAACCATTCGAAAACCGGCTCCGGCGGGTTCCATGCCTATGTTTTTCCCGGCACCGGCGCCACCTTCGAAGGGAGCGTCATCAATTCCGTATTCTCGAACAACCAGTCCGGCGCCAACGTCGGCGGCGGCTTCGGCCTGAACAACGTCCGCCTCCCCGGTGACAGCTTCGACCGTGAAGTCCGGCCCAGCGCCACTGCCCACACCTCCCGCGCCTTCGGCGGCGGCGCCGCCGTCGACGAGCTGTACGGGAAAATCGAAAACACCGTGTTCGAAGGAAACCGCGCCGTCAGCCAAACCAACCGGAACGGCTCCGGCGGCGGCCTCTACGCCGTCCATATCCAGGACGGCATCTTCAACTCGACCTTCACCGGGAACACCGCCTTCCTCGGCGGCGCCATCTATGTCGGCAACAAGGCCATGGCCGGCGACATTGTCGACACGGACTTCATCGAAAACCACGCCCTGTCCCAGGGCGGCGCCCTCTACATCGGCGGTAACTGGAACGGTTACAAGTCGATGGACGGCGCCATCAGGAACTCCCGGTTCATCCGGAACACGGCGGACGCCGGCGGCGGCGCCATTATCCTTATGCGGCTGGCGGGCGGCATACACGATTCGCTGTTTCTCGGGAACGCCGGTCCCATCGGCGGCGCCATCGCCCACGCCGCCTCGTCACAAGGCTACTACGGCGATATCGAGGGCGGTATTGTCAACACCCGCTTCATAAACAACCAGGCCACAACCACCGGGTCGGTGATATCGACGTCCCGGGACGTCATAGGGGACATCACGGATTCCCGCTTCGAGGACAACGCCGTCACGAACGGCGGCGCCACCCTCCGTATCAACCGCCACTACCGGGGCAACATCACCGGCTCCGTCTTCCGGGACAATTCGGCTGGCGGCGTCGGCTGGGGCGGCGCCGGCATACTGGCGAAGGAAGGCTTTTTCGGCAATATCGCCGATTCCGAGTTCGTCGCGAACACCGGCGGCAGCGACTACGGCGGCGCCGTCAGCGTCCAGGCGGGGAATTTCGAGGCGAACATTTCGGACAGCGTCTTTTCCGGAAATATCGTCGGCCTCTCGTCCCTGGGGGACAACCAGAACACCCGGGGCGGCGCCCTCGGCATCTCCGGCGACATCATCGGCACGATGACGGACACCGTTTTCAGCCAGAACAGCGCCATGGGCCTGGAAAGCTGGGGCGGCGCCATATCGGCGGCGAAAATCACCGGCAGCGTCAGCGGCGCCACCTTTAGTGAAAACCGCGCCGGCTACGGCGGCGCCATTTACCTGGTGAACGGCATGGACGGCGGCCTTGTCGAAAACACCGTCTTCACGGGTAACCGCGCCAACCGGGACGGCGGCGCCGT
>JAJBTL010000192.1 GCA_020860865.1 Planctomycetota bacterium
GTCCAGCAAAAAACGCTGGACTTGGTCATATATCTAGTGAAGGGCCAAACATGAGAAAAAAGCCTTACCGAAAATCGGTAAGGCTTTTTATACGTATATACTATTATGTGGCTGAGCATTCAGGAAAACGCCTCCACTCCGGATCGATCACCCGAGGAGACGATTTCGCCTGTACGCCCTGGCGGCTTTTGTCGTGACTAGGACGCCAGCGCTTTCCGGATCTTCATCTGGCCGCGCGCGGCTTTTTTGACCTTGCCGGCGGACAGGCAGGATGTGCAGACGCGGATGCGCTTCACCGTGCCGTTGACGTCGGCGCGGACGTTCTGCAGGTTCGGCTTGAAGGTGCGGCCGGTCTTGCCGGAAATTTTCGCGCCGGAACCGCCCTTGGCCTTGGCGGCGCCGCGACGGGCGTATTTGGTGCCGAAAGTGGTCTTTTTGCCGCAAATCGCGCATTCGTTGGCCATGATATGTCTCCTTTATCGTCTTCAATCATGCATGGTGCGCCAACGGCGCCTTCACGGAACATGACTCGCTTACGAGCGTGTACAATAATAAATCGCGACCGCCAACCGGCAGCCGCGCCTGAGAACACTATACTATCCATGCGGATAACCGGGTTGTCAAGTATAATCCTGTTTTCCCGGCGACTTTCCCGATCTTTCCGGTACCGGTTGAGGGGTCAATGACGCCGGTGAAACCAAAGTAACGCGACCGTGTCCGGAATTACGCCGCTCTCGGAAACTTTTTTGCCGGAATCCGTCTCTCCGGAACATGGCGTCCCGTGAAAATAAACAGTACAATGTGTAACACGACGACAGTCAGTCACACTATCCTCATGAGGCGCGGCAAACGGATTGATTTCACCAATGGGTCAATTCGCCTGTGAGCCGGGGGGCCTCAAACCATTATATACCTTTAACCGGGCAACCGGTCCAGTTGGAACAGGATTGCATCCAACGAAAAAAATACTCGTTATCCTCGTTCTCGCCGTCACTCTTATTGGCGGCTATTTCCTCTACTCGAGTTCCACCAAGGTCGACGCCGGCGAAGCCGATGCCGCCCCGACCACCGCCGTCGCCCGCCGGGGCGACCTGTCCATCACCGTCTCCGCCTCCGGCCGGGTCGAACCGGAACGCGAGGTCGAAATCAAGTCGAAGGCGTCCGGCGAGGTTGTCCGGGTCAACTTCGACGTGTCGGACGAGGTCAAGCAAGGCGACCTCCTCTTCAAGCTCGACCCGACGGACGAGGAACGTTCCGTCGCCAAGCTTCAGGCCACCCTCGACATGTCGAAGGCCAAACTCGAGCAGACCCGTCTCGGCGTCGCCGCGGCCGAAGCCAAGCTCGCCGCCGACACCGCCCGGGCCGATGCCGAATTCAAATCGGCCGAAGCCGAACGGGACGAATACCAGGCCCGTCTCGAACGCGCCCGTCAGCTTTATGAACAAAAGGTCGTGTCTCGGGAGGAATACGACACCGCCGTCACGAAGGGCGTCCAGACCCAAGCCCAGCTCGATCAGGCCCGGATTAAAATAGACGACCTCAAGGTCCAGGCTCTCGAACTCGATAAAACGCGGCAGGAGGTGCCCATCGCCGAGGCCCAGGTCGAGAACGACACCGTCGCCCTCGAAGACGCGCTTCAACGCCTGAAGGACACCGAAATTTTCTCCCCGATTGACGGCGTCGTCTCGGAACGAACCGTTCAGGAAGGCCTTATCGTCGCGTCCGGCGTCTCCAACGTCGGCGGCGGCACCACGGCGATGAAACTTATCGACCTGTCCCGCATCTACTCCATCGCCGCCGTCGACGAGGCCGACATCAGCGGCGTCCAGCCCGGCGTCAGGGCCATCGTCACCGCCGACGCCTACAAGGGAATGGAGTTCACCGGCAAGGTTGTCCGCGTCGCCGCCACCGGCACCATCGAGTCGAACGTCGTCACCTTCGACGTCAAGGTCGAGGTCGACAGCCGGCGGAAGTCGCTCCTGAAACCGGAAATGACGACAAACGTCCTCTTCCTCGTGGATGAGCGGACTGACGCCGTCCTCGTCCCGGCCTCGGCCGTGGTCCGCCGGGCCGTCCGGGAAAACGATCCGGCCGACGGCGAAGCGCGGGTCGACTATACGAGGCGCCAGTCCTATGTCACTGTTGTCCGTCCGGACGGCGTTCAGGAAGAGCGCGCGGTCGAGACCGGTATCACGGACGGCGTCGATATCGAAATCGTTTCCGGCCTGAACGCCGGCGAAACCGTCGTCCTCCACGAAGCGGCCCAGAGCCGGTGGGCCGGCCAGGCCCGGCCGGGCGGACCGCGTCCGCCGCGTCCGTAACTCGCGGTCTCCGATGAAGTGAATCGTGGTCCTTTACAACCGCCTTACAAATAATAAAAGATGAAAGACGCAACCATGTCTGTCCCAGTCATAGATGCCCGTCAACTTCGTAAAACCTATATTATCGGCGACCAGGAAATCCGCGCCCTAGACGGCGTCGACGTCCTTGTCGAACCGGGCGAAATGGTCGCCATCACCGGCGCCTCCGGTTCGGGGAAAAGTACCCTGATGCAGGTTCTCGGCTGTCTGGACAAGCCGGACGCGGGCGAGTATTTCCTCGACGGCGAAGAGGTGGCAAAACTCTCCGGCGACCGCCTCGCCATTATCAGGAACAAGAAAATTGGCTTTGTTTTCCAGGGTTTTCACCTGCTCCCGCGCCTGAGCGCTCTCGAGAATGTCGAACTGCCCCTTATGTACGCCGGCGTCCGCGATCCCCGGCCCATGGCCGCCGCCGCCCTCGAACGGGTCGGCCTTGGCGACCGGATGTGCAACGAGTCGAACCAGCTCTCGGGCGGTCAGCGCCAGCGCGTCGCTGTCGCCCGAGCCCTCGTCAGCCAGCCGTCCCTCCTTCTCGCCGACGAGCCGACCGGCAACCTCGATTCCAAGACCGGCGCCGAAATCCTCGCCCTCTTCCACGGCCTGAACGACGAGGGCCGGACCATCATCAT
>JAJBTL010000373.1 GCA_020860865.1 Planctomycetota bacterium
GTCCATAACCCGGCGGCTGGCGAAGGTGCCGAAGGTATGGGCGAATGGGATAAGGCCGGTCGCGGACATGCCGGCGGCGACCCCTATCATGTTCGCTTCCTGGATGCCGCAGTTGATGGTTTGTTCCGGGCGCTTTTGTGAAAATGGCGTCATGCCGATACTGTTCATGAGGTCGCAGTCGAGGTAGACGACGCGCCGGTCCTCTTCGGCCAGGCTGTCCATGGTCGCGGCGAAGGTCTTCCGCATTTCGGCCTTTTCCGGTGCGACGGTTGCTTCAACCTTAAACATGGGCCGACTCCTTTTCCTGCATGGCTTCGATGTGGTTCTCGAGGCTGGCGATGGCTTCCTCGCACTGGGCGTCCGTGAACTTGACGTGGTGGTTGTAGAAGACGCCTTCCGCAAAGGTGCAGCCGAAACCTTTTTCCGTGTGCATGACGATCATCGACGGCTTTTCCCGGTTCTTTTTTGCCGCGAGGATGGCGTTCCGGAGCGAGGCGACGTCGTTCCCGTCGCAGTCCAGCGCGAACCAGCCGAAGTTCCGGAAGGTCTGGGCGATGTCGCCGAGGTTGCAGATGTCACTGGTGTAGCCGTCGAGCTGTTTCTTGTTGTTGTCGACGAAGGCGATGACGTTCGACAGCTTCCGTTGCGCCGCGAAAAGGGCGCCTTCCCAGACCTGTCCCTCCTGCATCTCGCCGTCGCCGAGGACGAGGTAGGTATGGCTGTCGCGGCCATTGTAGCGGTTCCCGAACGCCACGCCGAGGGCGGTGGACATGCCTTGTCCGAGGGACCCGGTCGTCATGTCGATGCCGGGCGTCTTGTTCCGGTCGCAGTGACTCGGCAGTCTGGTGCCGCCCTGGTTAATCGTTTCCAGTTCCGCTTCCGGGAAGTATCCGTGGTGGGCCAGGGCCGAGTAGACCGCCGGTCCGCAGTGGCCTTTCGACACCACCAGCCAGTCGCGGTCTTCCCAATCCGGCTGTTCCGGACGGACGCGCATGATGCCGCCGTAGAGGACCGCCATCAAATCCGCCATCGACATGCTGCCGCCGATATGGCCGGCGCCGGATTTCCGCAGCCCTTTCAAAATGCCGATACGGATGCGGGCGGCGTCTATTTTCAGTTCCATTTCGTTCTTGTACATCGTTCTCGAGCTCCTTGGCAGTGAGAGAACAGCTTTCAGGACAATGCAGGGTGAGAGGAAGCCGTAGTGGCGGCGGTAAAAGTTCCCGAAGCGGACAGACGGTTCGCCGGTTTTTTCGCCGTCCCGTCCGCGTTCGGGAGAGGTCTATGTCAGTTGCTGGCGACGACGAGGGCTTCCCCCGGGACTTCCTCTTGGTCGATTTCGTCGTCCAGGTCGTCGACGCCGTAGAACTTCTTTTCACTGTTTCTGAGGAGGCGCTTGGCGACGAGGCAGACGGCGTACGAGAAGAGGAACGAAAGCACCATGAGGACTGCGGTGGTGAAGTCGGCGCCGCCTTCCCGGGCCAGACCCACCGGCGAAAGGAGAATGTAGACGCTTATCATGATGCCGATAAGAGCGGCGGAGACTTCGTAGCGGTACTTCCACGGCCGCATGCTGACGACGTTCCGGTTCTTGAGGACGTAGACGTTTTCCTTCGGGTAGACGAGTCCCATCACGTACATGAATGTGCAGCAGACGGCGAAGAGGATGGCCGAAATGTGCAGGTAGTGGAGGCCGGTGTCGACGAAGAAGGTGCACATGCCGTACATGGCGATGAAGAAGACCAGGGCGATTTTCGCCGCAAAGGCGGGAGCGCGCCGGTTTAGGTAGCCCATGACGATGAGGGTAAGAATGGGGACGTTGGTGAAGCCGTTGATTGTCTGGAGGTGCGTGTAGACGCCTTTCGGTGCATACATGATAAACGGCGCGACGACCATGGACAGGATGGCAATGACGAAGCCGAAGCGCTTGCCGGCGACGACCATGTCCTTTTCCGAGAGGTCGCGTTTGACGAGCGGCTTGTAGATATTGATGGCGAAGAGGGTGCTTGTGGAGTTGAGGACGCAGTTGAAGGTGCTGAGAATGGCGCCGAACATGGCGGCGACGAAGACGCCGACCAGCGGTCCCGGCAGAACGTCGTTCACCAGGCTCGGGTAGACGGTGTCCCGGTTGGCGATGGCCGGTCCGTAATAGGCGAAGGCGATGAGGCCGGGAACCATGAGGATGGCCGGGGTGAGGATTTTCAGAACGCCGGCGAAGATGACGCCCTTCTGGCCTTCCTTCAGGCTCACCGCCGCCAACGCGCGCTGGATAATGGCCTGGTCCGTGCCCCAGAAGTACAGGACGACAAGCCCGAGGCCGGTAAAGGTCGTCGAGAACGGCAGGAGGTCGGAACTGCCGCCGATGGAGTTAAGCTTCTCCGGCGCCTCAACCAGCATGGCGTGGAGACCGGCGGAAAAACTCCCTTTCCCGAGGGCGAGGAGACCGAACACTGGAACCATCAAGCCGCCGACGATGAGGAGGATGCCATTCAGGGCATCGGCGGTGGCGACGGCCTTCAGGCCACCGAACAGCGCGTACACGCAACCGATGATGCCGATGGCGACAACCATGAGCCAGATGCCGCCGGCATGGCTGACGCCGAACGAGCCGGGGATGTCAAAGATTGAGTTCAGAGTGACTGCGCCGGCGTAGAGGGTGATCGGGAGCATGTTGAAGAGGAAGCCACGGATGAAGACGCCGGACACCATCTTCTTGGTGGTCAGGTCGTACCGGTCCTCAAGAAAATCGGGGATGGTGGTGAGGCCGGCCTTCAGGTAGCGGGGAAGGAGAAACAGGGCGACAATGACGAGACAGACCGCCGCCGAAATTTCCCAGCCGATGGTGGACATGTTCGTCATGTAGACGTCGCCGGGCATGCCGACGAAGTGGGTCGCACTAAGATTTGTCAAAAGAAGCGATGCCGCGATGACCCCGCCGGTGAGACTGCGCCCGCCAAGAAAGAATCCGTCGCTGGACTCCTTGGAC
>JAJBTL010000351.1:0-14712 GCA_020860865.1 Planctomycetota bacterium
GTCGCTGTCCGGGAACGGCCGTCTCATGGTTATCCAGGCAGAAAAGTCCGACAGCGAAGAAGCGCGGGAAGACAAGGATGAACAGCCACAGGACCGCCTCGACCTGACCCGCATGGGTGCCGGGCTCCTGATCGCGACCAGCTTTTTCGCCCTTGGCTCGGTGGTGAATTTTGTGTTCCCCGCGGTACACGGCTATGCCTGGATGATTTTGTCCGTCGCCCTGGTCAAGGCACTCGGCCTGTTGCCGCAGAAATTCGAGGCATGCTGCTATCAGTGGTTCCAGTTCGTGATGAACAATCTCACCGGCGTGCTTCTGGTCGGCATCGGCATCGCCTATACCAACCTGAACGAAGTGGCCGCCGCCTTTTCACCCCAGTACCTGCTTCTGGTTAGCGTGACCGTCCTCGGCGCCATCATCGGCGCGGGACTGGTAGGCAGGTTAGTCGGTTTCTTCGCCATAGAATCCTCCATCACCGGTGGCTTGTGCATGGCCAATATGGGCGGCACCGGCGACGTCGCCGTACTGTCGGCCGCCAAAAGAATGGAATTGATGCCGTTCGCTCAGGTATCGTCCCGTATCGGCGGCGCGTTCATGCTTATTCTCTCGAGCATTCTCATTCAACTCTGGGCATAACGCAGTTCGAGAATCTTGAAATAATTCCAGTCTATCAAATGAACCCGACCTCAAGGAGGTATCATGAACTACGCCCAGGAATCGCTGAGAACGCATCGCCTGTGGAAAGGCAAAATGGAGACAACGCCCAAGATGGATGTATGGAATCAGGAGGCCCTGTCCATCGCCTATACACCGGGCGTCGCCGAACCCTGCCTGGCAATTCAGAAAGACCCGGAACTCAGTTATGAACTGACCGGCCGCAGTAACACCGTGGCGGTAATCACCGACGGCAGCGCCGTCCTGGGTTTGGGGGACATCGGTCCCGAGGCGGGTATGCCGGTCATGGAAGGAAAGTGCGTTCTCTTTAAGGCGTTCGGCGGCGTCGATGCGGTGCCGTTGTGCATACGCTCCACCGATGTCGATAAAATAGTCGATACGATCGCGCTGTTGGCCGGCAGCTTTGGCGGGATAAATCTGGAAGACATCGCCGCACCACGTTGTTTTGAAATTGAACGGCGGTTGAAGGAACGCTGCGATATTCCGATTTTCCACGACGACCAGCATGGTACCGCCGTGGTTACCCTCGCCGCCATGATGAATGCCCTGAAACTGGTTGGCAAACGCCTTGAGGACGCGCGCGTCGTCACCTGCGGCGCGGGCGCGGCCGGCGTGGCCATTATCAAGCTCTTGATGGCTGTCGGGCTGAAGGAAGTCGTCATGTGCGACAGGCAGGGTGCCATTTACGAGGGGCGAAGCAACCTCAACGCCGAGAAGGCGGAAATGGCGGCCATCTCCAACCTGCAGAGGAAAACGGGAGGCTTGGCTGATGTCATACGCGGCGCCGACGTTTTCATCGGCGTCTCCGGTCCGGGAACTGTCGATCAGGCGATGATCGCGAGCATGGCCCCGAAGGCGATAGTGTTTCCGATGTCGAATCCGGTGCCGGAAATCATGCCTGATTTGGCCCTGGCGGCCGGGGCGGCGGTCATAGGCACCGGCCGGAGCGACTTCCCCAACCAGATAAACAATGTTCTCGCCTTTCCCGGCATATTCCGTGGCGTCCTTGACGTTCGGGCCAGCGACATCAATGACGAAATGAAGATTGCCGCCGCCACCGCCATCGCGGACCTGGTCAAGGACGAGGCATTGACCGCGGAATACATAATTCCTGCCGCCTACGACAAACGCGTGAAAGAAACCGTCGCCACAGCCGTCGCCGATGCGGCGATCAGGACCGGCGTCGCCCGGATTGCCGCGCCTGCGGCGTGACGGTGACACTGGTAGGCGAAGTACTTTTCTCGGTGGTCCCATATATATGATGGGGCCACCATCGTTTCTTTATTTAGGTACGTTCTATTCTCCCATTCAAAGGAATCTCGTCGTCATTTTCCATTACCTTGGCGTCTGGACCGGCAATTCGCCAAAATCCACTAATGTATATGCATGTCCGAAAATAGCCAGACAGCGAATCGGATAATGGTACAATGTCCTCCATACACCATGGAGAACGTGATGATCGACGATATTCCCGGTTTATATACCGCCTTTCGGGCGAAGGACGCCCGGTTTGACGGTCGATTCTTTGTCGGAATTTCTTCGACCGGGATTTATTGCCGGCCAGTCTGTACGGCACGGCAGCCCAAGCCTGAAAACTGTACTTTTTTCTCCTCAGCCGCCGAGGCGGAAAAGGCGGGGTATCGGCCGTGTCTCCTGTGCCGTCCGGAACTGGCCCCAGGCATGTCACGCATCGATGCGATGGCGGAACTGGCGTACCGCGCCGCCCGGCTTCTCGAGGAGGACTGCGGCGACGGGAACAGCCTCAACCGGCTTGCCGACCGCCTTGGCTGTTCGGACAGACATTTGCGTCGCGTCTTCTCCGAACACTTTAATGTCACGCCGGTGCAGTATCTTCAAACATGTCGACTGCTCCTCGCGAAAACTCTTCTGACCGACACATCGCTGCCAATCATCCAGGTGGCATTGACCGCCGGTTTCGGCAGTGTCCGCCGATTCAACGACGCCTTCAAAAGCCATTACAAACTTCCGCCTACCGCCTTCAGACGCCGCTTGGCAAGTTCCGGAAAAGCGGTCGCCGACATTACTTTCGCCTTGAGCTATCGTCCTCCGTATTTATGGAAAGAGCTTCTCCAATTCCTGGCCGGTCGTGCCATCGCCGGCGTGGAATCGGTCGCAAATGACGCATACTATCGCACCGTGAATATTCCAAATAGCAGCGGCTCGAAGTGTTTCGGTTGGCTTCGGGTTGCGCATCAGAAGAAAAAGAATGCCTTGTCCCTGACGATCAGTGAATCCCTGCTGCCTGCCCTGCCCCACGTGATCGCGCGGATACGGCACCAGTTCGACGTGAATTGCGAACCGAATATCATTTTCGAATCCCTTGCGGCCATGAACACGTTCCGCCCCGGGTCGTGCGTTCTCGGCACACGACTGCCAGGATGTTTCGATCCGTTTGAAATGGCGGTTCGCGCCGTGTTGGGCCAACAGATTACGGTCAAAGCGGCCGGCACGCTGGCTTCGCGCCTTGTCGCCGCTTATGGTTCGCCGCTCCAGACTCCGATAGACGGCTTGACCCATACCTTCCCTACACCAGGCCAAATAGTGGCGATGGGCGACGCCGTCCAGGACAATCTAGGTCGCCTCGGAGTCACGTCGGCACGGTCCCACACTATTATGGCACTGGCCCGGGCGCTGATGCGGGGAGAACTGAACCTTGCCCCAAGCGCTCGTCCGGAAGAAGAAATGAAAAAACTGATGGCTCTTCGCGGCATCGGCAGTTGGACCGCCCAGTACATCGCCATGCGGGCGATGGAATGGCCCGATTCTTTTTTAGAAACGGATGCCGGCGTCAAAAAAGCCCTCCATCCCCATACGTCAAAAGAAATGCTCGCCATGGCCGAAGCGTGGCGGCCGTGGCGGAGCTATGCCGTTGTCAACCTTTGGAACACGCTTTAGCGAGGAAAATCCATGTACTGTTCATCAAAATACGATTCGCCCGTTGGTAGAATCACGCTTGCCGGCGACGGCGACAGCCTGAGCGGCTTGTGGATTGAAAGTCAGAAATATTTCGGTGATACCATGTCGGGTGAAATGATTGAAGACGACGGGCTGCCGATTTTTAACCGGACGAAGAAATGGCTGGATCGATATTTTGCCGGAAAAAAGCCGGAAATTTCCGAAGTGCGACTCGCTCCCGTCGGCGGCGAATTTCGTCAGACAGTATGGAGGCTCCTCTGTGACATACCGTACGGAGAAGTCACCACGTACGGCGCCATCGCCAGGCACGTCGCGGCTCTCATGGGGAAGAAGACCATGTCCAGCCAGGCGGTCGGAGGTGCGGTCGGGCACAACCCGATATCCATTATAATCCCGTGCCACCGCGTTATCGGCACCAACGGCAGTCTGACAGGCTATGCCGGCGGACTTACATTAAAGATAAAGCTACTCGAACTTGAAGGGTGCACAGCCGACTTCTTCGTTCCGAAAAAAGGCACGGCATTGTAGAAATTGTAGAACCGGTATCGACGATATCTTCTATTGCTCAGTTATTGATATCATTTAAAAGTGCAACAACGAAACAGCCGCCTGAAAACTATCGAAGATTCAGCGTCCGACGGTTTTCAGTGGACGGGAACGGAAAAGCCTGTTAGAGATGAAATCGGGCTTTAGAGCCGTTACAACCATATCGACCATAATGAGGAGAAAACATGGATTCAAGTCTGTATATCATGGCAAAAATCGGCGTGGCCAAGCAGTACCGGGACGAGTTTCTGGAATTGGCCAAGGGCCTTGTCGCGGCCAGCAGCAGCGAAGCCGGCAACGACTTCTACATCCTTACGGAGAGCGCCGACGATCCGGAAGTGTTTTGCTTTATCGAACACTGGAAATCGCAACAAGCCATCGATGAACACAACGCCACGCCGCATTTCGGCAAGTTTCAGGAATTGGTGAAAAAGTACTCGTTCCCCGTTTCAATGGAAATCACCAAGCCGGTATTATAAACTGTACGTTTTCTGAACCGGTCTGAAAATTATGGCGGTTTCATGGGTCTGCCGCCCGGCAGGCCCATTTATTTATCCATAACCCATCTGGCACGGAAGATTTTCGGGAATAGTTGTAACGAATTGTAACCATCATTGATTCAATCACGATACGCCTTATCATAGAGCGTGTTATTAAATTGTGTATCGTCGTGTCAGACGAGGAAAAAGAGGCGGCAGGAGTTTTTGACCGGCGGTGAGGGTCACGAAACACGCTGAAGGCCGATTTTGACGAAGTATGGCGCACGATACGCATTTTAATAACACGCTCATAGAGAGAAAAAGCGTGCGCACGCGAAGGAAGCGGCATGGCCAATGTGCTTGTAATCGACGATGATACCGATCTCTACGCCCTTCTCGAGGAATATTTCGCGAAGACCGGCATCCATTCCGAAAACGCCCCGGACGGTGCCGAAGGCCTGTTGCGCATTCAAAAGAATCCGGATAAATGGGACATCGTCATTCTTGACGTCATGCTTCCCGGAATGGACGGCATGGAAGTGCTGCGCCGCCTGCGGGCCGGGGAAGAAACGCGGCTTGTTCCCGTGCTCATGCTCACCGCCCGCGGCGACGTCGGAAATACCGTGGAAGGCCTGGAAGCCGGCGCCGACGACTGCCTGGCGAAACCGTTCAGCCTGCGGGAGCTATCGGCGCGCATCAAGGCTATCCTCCGCCGAAGCGCAACCGACCGGGCCGACCGGCCGGGAACACTCAAGCGGGTAGACGATCTGCTCCTGGACGGCGCGTCGTTCACTGTTGTCCGGGGCGGCGTCACCATCAGTCTGACGCCGATGGATCTCAGGCTACTCGAGGTCCTCCTGGAAAATCCCGGCACTGTCGTGTCCCGGGAAGACTTGTACCGGCGGGTGTTCGAGCATGAACCGTTTTTCCAGGACCGCAGCCTCGACATGGCGATTAGCCGTCTTCGGAAAAAACTCGGGCCCCGTTCCGACGGCGGCGAACGCATACGGGCGGCGTGGGGCAGCGGCTACATATTCCTCCTGCCGGGAGCGTCGCCGTGAAGACGAAATTGTCCTCCTGGTGGCGGGGCCTTCCCTTCAAGTCGAAGATTTTTCTGGTCACGTCCGCCGCTTTCAGCCTCTCTGTCATGCTGGTGGAATTGATAATCGATCCATTGGTCGAAAACCAGATTTTCGGCAAAGGCTTTGACGAGCTTGACTGGCACGAGGTTCCGCAATGGGTTGTGGTCGCCATCGCCCTTGGCCTGTTGGGAGCGTCCGTGGTGACGCGGGCCATCATGCGTCGGGTTGACCGCATTGCCGTCGCCACCGACGACATTGCCAACGGCAACCTTACCGCCCGCGTCGAAAATCCCGGCACGCCGCAGGACGTTTTCGATAGCCTGTCCCGCAGCATCAATGCGATGGCGGAAACCATCGAACGGCTCTTCACCAACGAGCGCCGTCTCCTCTCGGATATTTCCCACGAACTCCGTTCCCCCCTCACCCGGGTTGGCGCGGCGGTGGAACTCCTGTCCATGCACGCCCGGGATGACACCAGCCAGGATCTCCGGCGCCGCGTCGAACTGCATCTGGCCCATATCAACCATCTGGTAGAACTTCTTCTCGAACAAAGCCTCAACCGCCTGGCGGTTCGTGAAGGCCGGGTGCGGGCCGACGCCACCGCCCTTCTCGGCGAGGTGGCCGATGCCTGTCAGCTCAAGGGCGCGACGAAAAAAAAGCCATAACCACCGCGATTGCCGACGGTCTGGCCGTGGACTGCCATCCTATGCAACTCCGGCTTATCGCGGAAAACCTTCTCGGGAACGCGCTGTTCTACGCGCCGCCGGACACGACGGTCGAATTTTCCGCTGAAAAATCGGACGGAATACTGCGTATTCGCGTCCGCGATTACGGGCCGGGTGTCCCCGACGACACCCTGGACGCCATTTTTACCCCGTTTTTTCGGGTGGACGTCTCCCGTTCGCGAAAGAGCGGCGGCGTCGGCCTTGGCCTCAATCTGGTCCAGGAAGCCTGCCTGGCGTTGGGCGGTGCGGTTCATGCGGAAAATGTCCACCCGGGCCTCGCCGTTACGGTGACGCTTCCCGCCGCGACGGAAATACCAGTAATTAGACGAGGTGAAAGCTGAATGCATTTATTGAAAACTGGTCAAACTTCCCGATCGTCGCATTCGACAGCGAAGTGAGGAATTGAACGGCAATTCGTACATTGTGAAATGTGACGCTTCCCATTACCAAGGAGAAAAAATGACCCATCGATATGTAACCACCGTTCTTTTGACCCTGGCGCTATGCCTGGCCGCGACAATCGCCGAAGCGGTCGATTCGACCGGAACCCGGCCGTTTTGGGCGGAGTTTGAAGGCGTGGTCGAGATAGACGCCTCCGACGCCAACGGACCGGTCGTCCTCATTCGCCCCGACGCCGGCCTGCCGCTTATCGTGAATACCGACGGCATCCAGGAATGGCGGCGGCGCGAAGGACGCCGGGTCGAGGTCGAAGGCGATGTCCGCATAACGGCGGCCGGCGCCGTCATGGACGTTGTCGAGTTGTCCCATGAAAAAGGCTCATGGGGTTCCCGGTCCCCTGTCAGCCTTGAAGGCTATGTGACAGAGGAAAACGGCCAGCCGGTTCTTCAGACCCGTTCCGGAGGTTCGGTGCCATTGGTGGTTGGTTCCCGGCGGGTGTGGTCGGACCGCCGACGTGTCGAAATCGACGGCATGTTTGTCTCATCCGGTGACAGCGTCGCGGTGGAAGTCCATGATGTCGATTACGACTGAGGCATCCCCTGCATCCTTTATCCCGATAACCGTCATAGCATAGAGCGTTTGGGCGGACCACCGTCTAAGACCGCGCCACGTGGTGCGGTCTTTTTTTTCAACAATTGTCTTAAGTTACGTGCTCAACCGCCGATAATGAAGGAAGCATTTACATTTGTCATCGATAAACGAGGGCCAAAACCATGACGAGCATTCCTTCCACCTCAGGGAACTATATTCAGACCCCGCGTCCGGAGCAGACGCGGCCGCTGGATTCGTCGGAACAGTTGGAATCGGAAAAAAAGACCTTTAGCCGGACTGCGGCCAAAGGTTCGATAACCGATTCCGTGGAAATTTCCGACAGTGCGCGTTCAGCCCAGGCCAGCCCGCCGCAGACGGTGATGGCTCCGGAAAAGGCTCTCGTCCCCGACTCCAAGGCGGAAAAGACCTACCGCGACCTTATGAAAAAGGTCAAGGAACAGAAGTCCGACATCATGTCGCAGATAAAGGACACCCTGGAGAAAAAAGGGATAGCGCTCGACGGCAGCAAAATAAAAATCGAAGTCGCCGCCAACGGCACCATCAAGGTCGGCGGCATCAAGGACAAGGATCTGCAAAAGGCCGTCACCAAGGCGCTGAACGAGGATAAAACCCTCGCTCCGAAACTCCGCGAATTCCAAAAGGACGAAAAGGAACTGTCCAAACTGGTCAAGGACTACACCGGGTGCAGCCTGTACGAACTGACCATGACCGCCAAGGGTGACGTCAACAAGCGCATTCGCGACACTGTCGAGGCCGAGGACCCGGACAATCCGCCCCGTGACTCGTACTACACCAGCCTCGCGTTCCTTGGCGAAACATCCAGCATCATAAATGTCGATGACGTGATGGCTCTCGCCTTCGACAGTAACATAGACTTTTCCGGTGAACTTAACACCATGGCCGAGCCGGAGCGGAACATCAAGGATGCGATGAAGGATCTTTCAGGAAAGATCTCCAAGGAATTTGGTCCCCTGAACGACGTCGTCGCCGAAAAAGCCAAAAAAGGCCTCATTACCGACGATATGAAGGCGAGGCTCACTCTCGACCTGTCGAAGGTCACCATATCCATCGACAACCGTGGCCAGGTAACCATCGACGGCCTGCTTGCCGAGGATAAGGCCACCCATGAACGCGGCGTCGCCATTATCAAGAAGCTGGCCGGCGAGATGATTAACGACTACGACTCGAACTCCTACCACAAATCCATATTCACCGACGCCAGCGAGCACATGATAAACAACCTCACGGAAGACATGGGCGAGGATGGCGAAAAGTTCGGACGTGAAGCCAGGGTGGTGGCGCAACTGGCCAATGGCCGCGTCGGCGACGTCAAGGTCTCTGCCCCGAAGATGGAAAAGGAACTCACGGACAAGACCGAGGAATCCGTCAACCAGCTTTTGAAGGATGAGGGTCTCGAGGTCGAAGGCGGCGTCTCAATTGAGGTCGACGAGTCCGGTCGCATCCGCGCCACCAACCTGGCGCCGGACGGAGCGAAGACAAAGGAAATTCGCGATTTTATCGACCGTTTGAATAAATCGATAGAGGGAAAAACCTCGTCCGAAGAAGAGGATAGTGAAGAAATAGAGGAAGAAGTAAAAGAGACCGAGACGGTCACGACCACAATAGAAACCGGCATTGACGCACTGGCATCCTACATAGAAATGTTGAAGAAGCTTCGTGCGTAGCGGATGAAGAGTCAAGTATATAAAACCGGGTTATACTATTAAAATCTAAAATTACCAGAACATGTTCTAAATAGCGCCAACGGCCCAAAAACCGTTGGCGCTTTTATTATGAAAAGGAACGCCCCTCATAATGCTTCAGCCGGCGTTAAACTTTCCTGCCGATCAGTTGAATAATACTGAAGTACTTCCCCGTCCCTGCCTCCATCATGGGAATATCGCCGTCCGCGTGCTGGCTGGGCGACTCCAGCCATTCATCCCAGGCCTGGCGGCAGCAGTCCATTTCGCGGCTTTCGATGAGTTCCATGCCCGGTTCTTTCAGCCACAGATCGCGCCACCAGCGGCAGGAATAGAAATACCATTCCGGCGTCCAAAATGGTCTCACCTCATCCGGCAATTCTCCGTCCGGAAAGTCTTGGTTGAACCCGGGTACGGCAACCGCCATCAGACCGCCCTTCTTCAGGAACGGGAGAAGCTTCGGCAGCATCTCTTCGTTTGTACCGAAATACTGGTAGGCATCGACGCTCAGGATCATATCGAAATAGTCATGGGCGAACGGGATTTCTTTTGTCGCGTCGACCAGGAAGGGGAATATTTTGGCGTCCAGTCCCAACCGGGAAAACCGCTCCGCGTTATCGCTGGGGGAAATCCACAAGTCGGCGGCAAACACGGTCGCATCGTATTTTTCCGCCAGCAGGATGGAGGTTATCCCCATCCCGCACCCGAGATCGAGAATGCGTAAGTTCGGGGGTAAGGAAAGGGACGCCGTCATCTCTTCCGCTATCCGCATGGCGTTTGGGCCCATCATTGTTTCAAGAAGATACTGTTTATCATAGTGGTCGGTAAAAGGGGTTTTCATCGCGTTCTACTTTCTTCATGGTTCATACACAAACTTGACATATATGGAATTCATAGTAATCCATAAGCGGCGACAAGCAACCTCCTCTTTGCTTTAGAAACAAAAAAGCGCCCCGAACAGTTTCGGGGCACGGAAGGTCAACCGCGTTTTGCTGCGCTGATAATCTTGTAGATTGTCTTGCCGGACAAGAAGTATTCCGTGGCCAATTCAGGAACGGAATGCCCCGCCCTGCGCTTAGCTATTATTTCCTTGTTCCGGGCCAGAAGCGATTGCTTGATGCCGGTACGTGAGCCCCATGGCCTTTTGCCACTTTGACGCCGGGGAATGTAAATGTATTCCCCGTCGATATGCTTTTGCACCGCCCGCAAGACTGCGGCCGGAAGCACATCGTTACCGCGTTTGTAGCCCATTATGCTCTCCTCAATGGCGATAAGGAATGAGCAAGGGCTGTTGCCGTCAACCCGTTGTTGTTATGCAATAGCCCTTGCTATGCATAACGGACCGACTCCAATAATTTCCGCATACACTCTCCTTGCTTAAAAGGTACAACGCGATCATACCGTTTCGCGGCGTCGGAGTCAAACAAGACGCTCTCTTTCTCGAACGTCGCCGACTTCATGGCAGAGGAATTTCCTCCCCCTGTCATGTATCCAGGCGGATTCCGTAAAACCCGACGCTGGCGTCCTGCGCCAACAGGCCGATTTCGTACTCGGGCGTGGCATAGCTCCGATAGGTGAATGCCACTTTTTCCCCGACGAAAATCTCCACCATATCGTTGTCAATCGCCACCTTGACGTCAATCTCGTCGCCGTCCTTGAAGGGAAACGCCTTTTCCGCCACGCGGGGGCCGTCCGGTCCCGGTTCCCGGGGCTGGATGTTGGCCGGCGTCGACTCCTGCCAGAACGGGTCGAGCCGTTGCGGCATGTTCACGAGCGCCACCCGTTCCATGCTCCGGTCGAAAGTAAGGAGAAGACTGGTGGCGATGGCGTCGTCGGACTTGAGGATAAGGCCAAAGTGGTCGAGGCAGCGGTCGACCCGGATGGTGCAGCGGAACAGGAAGGACGGCGCCGTCGTTGTCAGAAATCCGTAACTCAAGGTGCCGGGCGAGTCCAGAACCACGCTGTCCCGGCCATAACGGGTATGGTCGCCCCAAATGTGTTTGTATTCCCACGCCACCGTAGCCGTGCAGGCGTCGACGTATTCCTTCGGCATCTTCACGGCCAGTTCGCCGTCCGCCATCGGCGTTACTTCGTGGGGAATGCAGAATGTCCCGCCCCAGTACCAGTCCCCGACATCGCTTCGTTCGCCCCGGTCGTGGGCCCAGCCGAAGTAAAAACGTCGTCCCTCGTCATTGACAAGTGACTTGGCGGCGTAGAACCGACGGCCGCCGATACCGTCAAATTTCGGTGTGCGCCACGGACCGAACGGGGAATTCGCGATGCGGTACACGGTATTGGTCCATTCGGAAAACCGCGAATAGGACAGGTACCAGTACTTGCCCATCCGGTACATCTCCGGACATTCGGGGCCGCTCGTGTGGTACGGCGCGTACAGCGGTCCGTAATACTCCCACGCCTCCAGATCGCGGGAGCGGTAGAGGACGACGCAGCCCCGGCGCATGTGCGGCCCCTTGTTCAGGCGGGCGAGAAGGATCATCCAGTACATGCCGTCCTCGTCGTTCCAAAACACATACGGATCGCGCCAGTCCTGGTCCTCGTATTCGTCCAGGCGCGGCGTCAGTATCGGGTTGGCCGGGTCCTTGGTCCAGGTGATGCCGTCCGGGCTGGTGGCGTGGCAGATGGTCTGCTGAAACCGCTGCTTCAGTGAATAGCCGGTATAAAACGCGTGCCACCGTCCTTCCCCGAAAATGACGTCGCCGGTCCAGATGCCGCTGGCGTCCGGGTCGGACTCGGAGTCGCCGGGTGTGATGGCGGACGGCAGTTGCGTCCAGGTGACGAGGTCGGTCGAGATATGGTGATCCTAGGTCGTCCGAAGCCGGGCCGGGTAGACAGTGGTCCCCTTCGGCGATGTCAGGGAAAAGATGTGATAGGTGCCGTCATGGAAATAGGGAATGGCGTCGCCGGTTGAATCGGCCCCGGCCGGCATGCGGAAAATCTTCATGGAACGTCTCCGGTGGAAGTGTGGTTGTGAAGAGTCGGCCGGCGGCGCGGCCGGCTCCCGAGTATGGTGAAGACAACGTTTGGAAGTATCAACGACTGGTCAGTCTGGCGATAAGCCGGTGGACAAAACTCTGCTGTCCCTTCTGGCTGTCAATCAGGACGGCGATAAGGATGATTATCCCCTTGACGATAAGCTGCCAGAACGAACTGACCCCCATCAGGTTGAGTCCGTTTGAAATCAGGCCGATAACGATGGTACCGAACACCGTGCCGCTTACCCGGCCGACGCCGCCGGACATGGACACGCCGCCGAGGACGCAGGCGGCGATGGCGTCCATCTCGTACCCTTGCCCGATGGACGGTTGCCCCGAGTACATGCGGGAGCAGAGGACCAACCCGGCGAAGGCGGACAGGAGACCGGACAGGGTAAAGACGGTGATAATGGTCCGGTTGATCGGTACGCCGGATAGGTGCGCCGCCTCCCGGTTGCCGCCAACGGCGTAGATGTAGGTGCCGAAGCGGGTGCGGTTCAGAAGCACGGTAAAGGCGAAAATGAGAATAACCATGTAGATGACCGGATAGGGAATCCCCAGCCAATACCCGGTGCCGACGGCGTTGAAGCCATCGTCGACAATCCGGGTCGAGCGGCCGCCGGAGTAGACAAAGGCGATGCCACGGGCGATGTTCATGGTGGCGAGGGTGACAATGAAGGCGGGCAGCCGGAAGAAGGCGACGATACAGCCGTTGAAGAAACCGAAACAGGTGCCGAGAAGCAGCCCGAGAGGAATCGCCGTCGCCATGGGCATTTTCTGGGTAACGATGAACCCGACCGTCAGCGTGCCGCACATGGCGACGATGGCGCCGACCGACAGATCGATACCGCCCAGAATCATGACGAAGGTCATGGCGAGGGCGAGATAGATGTTGTTGGAAATTTGCCTGAGAACGGAAATGAGGTTGTCCTTGGTCAGGAAGAATTCCGACATAAAGGACAGGATGACCCCGATGATGAGAAGCACGCAGATAATGCCAATGTTGTTTTTCAAGACCGACATGACCAAGCCGGGCCTGCGGTGGGTAGCTGTGGAGTGACTGCTCATGCCGGGACCTCCTCGCCGACGGTGGCGTATTTCATGATGTTTTCCTGGGAAAGTTCCTCGCGGGCAAGCCGTGCGACAATGCGTCCGGCCCGCATGACGCAGACCGAATCGCACATGTTGATGACTTCGGGGAGATCGGAGGAAACCATGACGATGGCCAGCCCCTGCCCGGCCAGATGGTTCATGATGGAATAGATTTCGTGCTTGGCGCCGACGTCGACGCCGCGCGTCGGTTCGTCGAGAATAAGCAGCTTCGGCTCGGTGGCGAGCCATTTCGCCAACACCACCTTTTGCTGATTGCCGCCGGACAGGCTCGACACCTCGATGTTCGGCGAGGCCGCCTTGATGCGGAGGCTGTCGAAATAGGTGCGGACAAGCTTGTCCTTCCGCCGGTCGCTGAGGAACGGCCCGTTCATGACATGGCGCAACGCCGCCAGGGTCAGGTTGTAGCCGACGGAGTCACTGAGGATAAGCCCCTGCTTCTTCCTGTCCTCCGGCACCATGCCGATGCCGGACTCGATGGCGGCCCGGGTAGTGCGGAACCGGACCTCGCGGCCGTTCAGGACAATGGTGCCG
This sequence comes from Planctomycetota bacterium, assembly GCA_020860865.1. GTDB lineage: Bacteria > Planctomycetota > SZUA-567 > SZUA-567 > SZUA-567 > JAJBSZ01. The sequence continues at coordinate 13,791 of JAJBTL010000351.1, forward strand.
GAATCGAATTCGGTACCGCCGAAAATCGCGGTCATGACTTCGCTCCGGCCTGCCCCGACCAACCCGGAAAAACCGAGGATTTCCCCTTTTCTCACCGAAAACGAGACGTTGTCGAACACGCCGTCCCGGGTGAGATTTCGAACATCGAGGACGACGTCCCCGATGTCGTGGAACGATCGGTCGTGGAAATTCTTCAGATCGCGCCCGACCATCATGCTCACCAGCTCGTCCGCGTTCGTTTCCCGGGTCACCCTGGTCCCGACATAGGTGCCGTCCCGGATAACCGTTACCCTATCGGAAATGCGGAACAGCTCTTCCATGCGGTGGGAAATGTAGACGATACTGACCTGCTGGGCGCGCAGCCTGGCGATTGTTTCGAAAAGCTTTTCAACCTCTTCGTCGGACAGGGACGATGTCGGCTCGTCCATGACGAGGATTTTGACATTAAAGGAGATGGCCTTGACAATCTCCACCATCTGCTGCTTGGCGATGGAGAGGCTGGCGACGGGCCGGGTGACGTCGATGTCCAGCCCAAGCGCCGCCACCATTTTCCGCGCCTCGGCCTCGATGCGATTTATATTCGTGAGGCCGGCGGTGGTCGGCTCCCGGCCAAGAAAAATGTTCTGGGCCACACTGAGGTGCGGGACAAGGACGATTTCCTGGTGGATTATGCCGATGCCCCGAGCCTGGGCGGCGTGGACGTTTTTCATCACCACGGGAGCGCCGCCAATGACTATAGTGCCGGTGTCGGGCTGGTGAATGCCGCCAAGGACCTTGACAAGCGTCGACTTGCCGGTGCCGTTTTCGCCAAGCAGGGCGTGGACTTCACCGAGGCGCAGTTCGAAGTCCAGCCCTTTGAGGGCATGGACGCCGCCAAAGCTTATCGAAATATTCTTCATTTCGAGAATGATGTCTGCCACAG